>JABIAA010000065.1 GCA_018656485.1 bacterium
ATCCAACAAGTCGTTTCTTTGATGCACCAACAAGGACAAGTCGGCGGACCGCCGCATCAACAACAGCGAAGACCACAACCTCAGCCACAACAACCACAGGAACCAGAAAAAAAATGGTACCAACAAATACCAATCATCGGAGATTTTTTATAACAAGGCATGCCAGGCTAAATAATTCTCCGACGACACCCCAAAGAGCACCACCTAAAGATAGAACTCCGAACCAGGGTTCCACAGAAAGTTATTCCATGAAATATACCGCTGATAAAGGCTAAGGCAACACCCTCGACCAGACAATCAAAATCACAAATGTTTTTAAGTTTTTTTTCAACCGTAAAAGGGTTTTAAGAAAAAATATAGTTTTCAAATGCCTTAGCGAACGTTATTTTATAAAACGCAATACAAAAAAACACATCTCGACATAGTTTGTATCGGAAAAAGCTTTGGGATTTTTTATATTATTTTGTTTTTTTAAAATCCAAAATACCATTCATAGGATTTTCAAGTAAATTGCAATTTATTTTGTGCTTAACCAAAGCCGACAATATCGAAACTTCCACAGGATATATATTAAAATTATTTCCACTAAGATTAATACTCTCAAGCTTCAATAATTTCGACACTCCTTTCGGAAGAGCAACTAATTTATTCAAACGAAAGTCCATTATTCTAAGTTTTTTTAGCTGCACGATTTCTTCCGGAATAGATTCGATGCCTGAGTAGATACAACCCAAAATAGTTATTCGCCTTGCGTGTTTTAAATAATCCCTCTGTGCCTTCGTTGCCCCATCTCCCATTCCTAGACGAATTTCCTCAAAAAAAACATTGAAGGATTCCTTGCCATGTAAATTGACTAAGACATCCCCCACCGCATCGTAATGAATCGCCGGAAGTTCTTCATTGGACTTTGATTTGTATTCAAACGGTTCGCGACACAAAGAACAAAAATCAGGAAAACATCCAGCATATGCACAACCAGACAAATATGCCGCAATTAAACAGAATACAAATATTTTTTTCATGATAAAATCTCCGAGTAATTCCATTAAAAAAACGTTGAATCGATGGTAGCACAAAGAAAATCAGCCGGCCATCCAAAATTTTAAAAATTGCAGGCTAAAGAGAAGAGAGGCGTACCCCGGGTAAATCAAGTTGAAATCCGGTTATTGATTTTCGATAGTTAAGCTGGCTGGCTGTGCACGCTGGTTTAACCCGCCTTAACCTTGTCGACGATGAGGTCAATCCGTTTGCGCAAGGGTTAAATTTGTATTGTCGATGATGATCGCGTCTTTATTCGGAACATCATCGGGATTTAAAGCCAATATCGCGAACAATATGGATTCCCCCAATCATAAACATCTTTAGGTTTTTTCAACTGTGATGGTACATCGGGGTAGGCCTGAAATTGGTTTTCATAAAAATGAAGCTTTTTTAGCTTTGTAAGTTGTGCCATTCTTGGGGGAAATTGCGTAAGTAAATTTCGACCAACATTAAGGATTTCAAGCTTCTTCAAATTTTTTATGATTTCCGGAAGCTCTTTAATGTGATTTCCTTGAAGCTCCAGCCATCTCATATTTGTAAGGAATCCAATTTCTTCTGGAAGTTTATCAATTCCCAAATTGTAGCAAAATAAAAGAGTTGCTCGCTTTGCGTGTTTTGAATAATCCTTCTGTGCTTCCGTTGCCCCATCTTCCATTCCAAGACGAATCGCTTCAAAAAAAGCATCGTACTTTTTTTTGCTACTAATATACGGGCATACATCCCCCATACAATCGTACGAAATCATAGGAAGGTTTGAATTCTCCAACGACTTGTATTCAAATGGCCGACAAAAAGGAAGATGTATTAATGAATTATCGCGAAAACCAATGGCTTCAAGCCATGTCAGTCTTTCTATATTTCTCAGAATTTCTCTATCAAGTCTGTCAAACTGATTTTCTAATAAATCCAGTCTTTTTAATTGTGTAAGTTGTTCAACTTCTTTCGGAACAAATGTAACCACAAAGCGCTTACACCTTAAATAAGTAATCTGCTTTGCATGTTTTAAATAATCCTTCTGTGCTTCCGTTGCTCCATCTTCCATTCCAAGACGAATCGCTTCAAAAAAAGCATCGTACTTTTTTTTACTACTAATATCCGGGCATACATCCCCCATACAATCGTACGAAATCATAGGAAGGTTTTCGTTCTCCAACGACTTGTATTCAAATGGGAGATGAAGAGGGGGAGAATATACCGCACAGGCTGTACAAAACAAAAATGACGCAATTAAACAAGATAGAAATATTTTTTTCATGCAAATGGCCCTACAAAAGATCGTATTTTTAAAGCGCTTTTCTGGCAGTAGATTCGTGAATTATAACATCGTAAAAAAGAAAATCCAGCGGTACCAATTTTGCATCGCACAAAACCTTAGATGGCAGATTCCAAACCGATTAGTTAATTTTGTTCGTTTGTTAAGTTGCCCTCGTGCGGTCCAGCCGTCGCTCGCGATGCGAGCTATGGCCGGCACGGCCAGCTGGCTCAGCTTGTTAGCCTGCTTTTACCTTGTCGACAATATGGTCGACCGTTTGCGCAAGTGTTAGGTCGGTGTTATCGATGATGATCGCGTCTTTGTGCGGAATCATTGGAGCAAGGTTGCGCTCTTTGTCGCGCTTGTCACGGGCGGTTAAAGCTTCTTCGAGATCGGTAGTTTCCGCCTCAATTTTGCGATCTGGATCGCCCAAAATTCTTTGTGCGCGCACGCCCAAGTCCGCGGTTAAAAAGAATTTAAATTCAGCGTGGGGAAAAACGACTGTACCACAGTCTCTACCTTCCGCAACGATATTGTTGTGCTTCGCAAGGTCGTGTTGCAACTCCATCACAGCTTGTCGAATCAATTTGTTCTGGCTGATGATCGAGGTTGGTTCTGAAACACACACTGCAGAAAGTTCTTCTGTCACATCCACATTGCCGACAGAAATATGCGCACCGCCATCGTCGTAGCGATAAAGAAGTTCTCTTACGAGATTTGCATCATCATCACTAACTTTGCGTAAGCTTTCGATCTGTTCCTTGGTCAGATCCTTCCCCCACAAATCTCTACGGACAAGAATTAAATATGCAGCAGTTCGGTACATGAGTCCGGACTGCACAAGAAAAAAATTTAGTCTCCGAGCGGTTCCTCTTGCGGCCGAACTTTTTCCGGCCCCTGCAGGACCATCGATCGTGACTATCATTTCTACCTTCCAAATTTATTTTTTAATATTATCCGACAACGCGGGAACAACGAGAACACAGGTCGCCCTGTTTGCTCTCTGCGGAACGAATTTCCCACTTCCAGCACCTCGGACACTTGTCACCTTGGGCATGTTCTGCACCTGCTTTAACCCATCCAAGTTCACCGTCCGAAATTGTCGCACCATCTTTTTTTAACTGAAGTTGCGACACAATGCACCACTCTTCTAAAAATTTTTCTACATCGCTTTTATCTAGCGACTTTTTCAAAAATTCAAAAACGCTGGCACCCTCTTTGGAATTTTCGTCTATAAACAACAACACGCTCGCTTCAAGTCCAAGCTTTACAGAACCCTTTTCGCGCTCGTCTTCGATTGCCTTTAAAACAACTTTGCGAAGTTCGTGTAATTTGCCAAGCGCTTCGTCATCACCTTCGCCCCAGATTTCTGGAACTTCTGGAAATTTCTGTAAATGAATTGAGGTTTTAGATTCCGGCTTGAAGTGCTCAATGATTTCTTCTGAAGCAAACGACAGAACAGGCGACATGATGTGAGTCATAACATTAAGAATGTGGTACATGACTGTCTGAGTCGAACGACGAAGGAGCCCATCTGCTTTTTCAACGTAGAGCCGATCTTTGACAATGTCGAGGTAGAGTGCGCTCAATTCATTGATGCAATACGTGTTGATTTCCTGGAACACCTGAGTGAACTTATATTTTTTGTAGTTTTGCCAAATATTTTTGTTGAACTTATGTAAATCACGCAGCGCAAATTTGTCGATGGGATTAAGCTTTTCAAACTCGACGGCATCTTTTTCGTAGTCGAAATCGTAGAGGTTTGCCAACATGAAGCGGCAGGTGTTACGGATCTTGCGATACGATTCTGAAAGATTTTTAAGTGCATCTTCTGCAAGCGGCATGTCATCTTCAAAGTCCGAACTCGCAACCCAAAGCCTGAGAACGTCAGCGCCGTATTTTGAAATTACTTCTTCCGGAGAAATCCCGTTGCCAAGCGACTTCGACATTTTTTTGTGCTTCGCGTCGAGGACATGACCGTGCGTCAAAATAGCTTTGGTAGGCGCTTCGCCGTTCACGACCATGGAACACAAAAGTGAACTTTGGAACCAACCGCGATGTTGATCCGAACCTTCAAGATAAAGTTCGGAAGGAAACACTCCGTCTTTCTTTAGAACCGCGTAGTTGCTCACACCGGAATCAAACCAAACGTCGAGAATGTCGGTTTCTTTTCTGAGTTTTTCAGAACCACAGCCGTCGCATTTTTTCCCAGGGCATTTCGGCGAGGACAAAACTTCATCAAGAGAGAGACGAACCCAAAACTCGATCCCGTCTTTTTCTACACCGTCGGCAACCCACGACACAAATTTTTCTGAAGTGAACGCATGCTCGCAATCGTTACAAACCAACGCAGGAATCGGGACACCCCACATTCGCTGTCGCGAGATGCACCATTCAGTACGGGATCCAACGGTTGCTTCAAAACGTGCTCTGCTCACTGCAGGAAAAAACTCTATATCCTTTGACGCCTTCATCGCTCGCTTAACCAAGTCGTTCTTTTCAAGATTGCAGAACCACTGATCCGTCGCTCTAAAAATCAATCCGTTACGGCAGCGCCAACAGTGGGGGTAAGAATGTTTTATCGAACTTTTGTGAACCAACGCTTTAAGTTCGTTTAATTTTTTCAGAACCGCCCATTGACCATCCGCGACCGGCATCCCATCAAGCTCTGGCACGTTGATTTCAGAAGTGTAGCGTCCATCCGCAGAGATCGGCGAATAAATTTCTAGGCCATGCTTTTTCCCAAGCATGTAATCCTCAGGACCACACCCTGGAGCGGAATGAAGGCACGCGGTTCCATCGCTTAAAACAACAGCGTCATCCAAAATAACGGGAATTTTCTGTTCGGGCACAAGGGGATGCGAAAGCTGAAGTCCGGCAAGTTCAGATGAATTGAATGTGGCAATGACCTCTTTTTCAATTCCAATCTCTGAACAAACCTTGTCAGCCAAGTCGGCACCAAAGACGTACGCCTCATCCTGCTCCTTGCCTCGCACCGCAACATATTTTGCTTTTGGATGGAGGACGACGGCTCGGTTCAAAGGAATCGTCCACGGCGTCGTGGTCCAAATCATGAACCCAACTTTTGTGATTCCAGACAAACCGCTGAAAACTTTTTCATCTGTTGATGATGGAAAGACAACGTAGATCGACGGATCCTTGCGGTCCTGATACTCAATCTCCGCAGTGGCAAGCGCAGTCTCGCACGAAGCGCACCATGGCACGGTTTTCATTTTCCGTTCGACGTGGCCCTGCTCGACAAATTTTGAAAGCGCCCTCAGAATCGAAGCTTCATAGTCGCGGTCCATAGTTTTGTAGTGGGTATCCCAATTTGCGAGAACACCTTGCTTGCAAAAACCTTCTTTATGAACACCAACCCAGTGCTTAGCGTATTTTCGGCACTCGCCAAGAAACTCGACTGGGCTCAACGACTCTTTCTTTTCGCCCTTCTCACCGGCAACTTTCAATTCAATCGGCAGCCCATGGCAGTCCCAACCCGGACGGAAAACGACACGGCTTCCCAGCTTCCGGCGGAATTTGCAGACAATATCCTTAAGAATTTTATTGAGTGCGTGCCCCATGTGTAGTTGTCCGTTGGCATAGGGAGGGCCATCGTGAAACGAAAAAGCGCTATCAGACACCGCGTTAACTTTGTCGGCGGCTTCAAAAACTTTGTCCTGCTTCCACTGTTCAAGGATCTTCGAATCCCGCTCCTGGAGGTTCGATCGAATTGGGAGCGAAGTCTTCGGCAGGTTTAACGTATCTTTGTAACTTTTTTTCTTTGGAGATGAATCGCTCATAACGCCTTTCGCACACACACAAAGTGGACCCTAAAACCCGTGCCCCACAGGCACTCACAGATGCTGGAAAGCCTACCAAGCGGAACCTAAACCCGCAACAAGGCTGCCCACACGACTAACATCAGTGGAGACTTATTTTCTGGAGAAATCGGAGTCACTCCACCCCCCTTGTTGGTTCCGTCAAAATGGTCTAGACTCCCTGGAACAGTTTCACCCCCCATCGCCACGGAGCCCGCCATGAATCGTCTTATTGCATCAATCTTTTTACTCTCAGCAATCAATTTATCAGCCATTGAAAATGATGCTCCCGAGATTCCGATTGATCGACACATGTACATTGGCAGATCTCCTGAATGCAACGCATTTTTTCAAAAGCTAGCAGCAGCCACACAACCAAATGCTTCAGAGGAAGAAAAAGAATATCTTGCCGACGCAAAAAAACTTGTGAAATTAACAATCGGCGGTTACAGCAAGATCAATCGTATTTCAAAAAAACTTGCACTACTCCAAGAACTCGCAGTTCTCGATATCTCTAAATGCAAATTAGACAAGTTCCCGAAAGTAATCGGACAGTTACAAAACCTTGAAGCGCTTTATTTACAAGAGAACAACCTAACTGGTCTCCCTGAAGAACTAGGGCAACTAAAAAAACTTAAAGAACTCAACCTAAGTGAAAACCCATTAAAAAAATTTCCAGGACAAATCTTAAAATTAGAGCAACTTCGATATCTAAACTTAAGAGAAACTGGAATTTACGAAGTTCCCAAAGAGATTGGCGAACTAACAAAATTAGAAAGACTGATTGTCTCTAAAAATTCGCTCAAAGAACTTCCCCCACAAATCAGCAAACTTCAAATCCTCAGGGTGTTGGACCTGTCAGACAACAAACTTCAAAGCTCGCCGCCAGAGCTTGGATTAATTCCCACGCTGAAAATAATTTATTTGTCGGGCAACCAACTCCAAGATTTTCCCGCTCAGTCAACCATTCCGGATAGACTCCGATGGCTCGATTTATCTGAAAATAAAATTTTCTTCACGCCACACAGTCATTCGGCTTTGACAAATTATGAGAATCTAGATTTGTCAGATAACTGGATTGTGGAATTCCCGACGAAACAGATGTTTCTTGCAAGCAAGGATATTGACCTTCGCAGGAATAAACTCATGACCCTCCCCGAATATGCAGAGGAATCAATAAAACTTGATTCCGTGAGCCGCAACCCATTTGTTTTTCTTTCACCGAAACTGAGAAAATGGTTGGTGCAAAAACATGAAACTCCATACGGCACTCGTAAAATTGTAAATACATCCTACTTGGTGCCACTCCTTCAAAATCCACCGGTCCCACAGCCGGATGCCGACGGGGAGCTATTACTTGACCATCCGGTGAAAGCTCAATGGTTACTAGAAGCTGCTGTCAAAAATCCAGAACTTCTCGCAACAATACAAACAATTAAACTCAGCAAATTATGCGAACGAACTCTTGCACAGCATTTACGAAACAAATTTCTCGAAAAACAAGGTGATGAAAAAGTTGTTTTTTCCACAAACTCAATTTGGCTGATAAAGAAAGCGGGGCTGCTCCAGAAACTTATTTCTTATCCTGATCCATTAAATCCAGATGTCATGCGTGAAACACTGAAGTGCAACACCCGCGGAGAGGCGGAAGCATTCTTTTTAATGCTCGAGATAGACGATGATTATCACAACGAAATCGCAGAAAAATTAACGCACCTCGATCTTTCCGGACTTGGGCTACCGGAATTTCCAAAAACTTTATTTATATTAAAAAAATTAAAAGTTTTGAATCTCATGCACAACAACCTGTACGAGATTCCAGCCGCCATTTCAGTTTTTCTTAGCAACCTCGAATGGCTTCATCTTGAACACAACAACATATCCGAAATTCCCGAACAAATTTGGACGTTCCCGGAACTGACGTTCCTTGGGCTCGGAGAAAACCGCCTCCAAACACTGCCACCGCTTTTGCATCCGCTTCCAAAACTTCAATCAATTACACTCAACGACAACCCTTTAAACATCGATGCTTTTCCCGCGCTCGACATGCTAAGAAAAACAGTTGAATCGCTTGAAGATCTTCCAGAAAAACTTCAGCTAGAACTCATCAATCACACTGACGATGGAATCATGCCACGGACAAAAATTCTTCAACTTCTCGGCTATCCCATCATCGCGCACCCTGATGAAACCGAAGATGAAAAAAACTCGTGCGAAGAAAATTGCCCAGAAGATTCATGCCTCGGGGTTCTTCCGCATCAAGAAACTTTGGCACTCGAAAATTGTTCTGTAAGCGACCAACTTGCCATCAAGCCAAAGTAAAACTGAACACAGTGAGGTTAAATAATTTTTTAGCCGTTGACGCTCAAAGAAACGTTTTATAAAGTTAACCTCACTTCTACTCAGCTTAACCACCTTCACTCAGTTTTATTTCAACAATACAAACACAACGCACCCTCCAGCATAAAACAAAGGCAAACATGAA
>JABIAA010000005.1 GCA_018656485.1 bacterium
AAACCCCCCCCATCATGGAGAGTGCATCGTTGTCACCAGCGAAATCAACCAACGCCTTCGCGGTTGAAGAGCTGTCTTTTCCAGCAAAAACGAGTCCAACCTGTCCACAGAACATGTCAACCATGTCCTCGCACCCAGGGATTCCATCGGAAGCGCGCTTCATCAATCGAGCCTTTGCAACTCGAAGACTTGCGCCACCATCGCGCAGTTTCCCACGCAATTTTTCTAAAGCCGAAACTCCAAGTCCGCCGTATTGTACAAGGAAAACACCTTCAGCACCAGCGAACTGGTCTTTAAGACCAGAAACGACATTTTCTTTTTCTACGCGATTCATCGCTCATCCACCCTTTTCGCGTTAACCGGCAACAATATCTTCAGATGCAACTGGAAAACCAATCCCCATCGTCGAAGACACTGTTATCTTTTTGATGTACTTGCCCTTGGCAGCAGCAGGCTTACAGCTTTGCACCGCCTTGACGAAAGCAACTAAATTATCATTAAGTTTATCTGCACCAAACGAAACACGACCAACCGGTGCGTGAACGACGCCGCCCTTATCGTTTCTAAACGATACGCGGCCCTTTTTCAAATCGGTAACAATGCTTTCAACATCGAATGTCACTGTACCAACTTTTTTATTTGGAAGAAGACCTCGTGGGCCAAGCGCTCTCGCAACCTTTCCAACAAGACCCATTACATCTGGTGTCGCAACCGCAACATCAAATTCCATCCAACCGGATTCAATTTTTTCTATAAGATCTTCGCAGCCAACATAGTCAGCGCCAGCAGCAGAAGCTTGTGCCTCATGCTCTCCGCGGGCAAATACGAGAACTCTAACTTTCTTACCGGTTCCGTGTGGAAGCAATACTGATCCACGAACAACCTGCTCACCCTTTGAGGCATCAATCCCGAGCACAATGTCGGCATCCACAGATTCGTCAAATTTGACACGGGCCGCCTTTACGACAGCATCAAGCGTTTCTTTAGGAGAGTTCGACGAAAACTCTTTAGATTTTTCAAGCGCCTGCCGATGCATTTTTCCTGCCATTTACAACCTCAAAAGCAACTCTGTATGTTCCATTTCCTATACTTTTTCAGAAGCTCTAATCTACGACTTCGAGCCCCATGCTTCTCGCACTTCCAGCGACAACCTTTTTCGCGGCTTCAACGTTCCAAGCATTCAGCTCTTCCATTTTCAGCGTGGCAATTTCTTCCACGGCCTTCCATGTGACCTGGCCTGCAACACTTGTGCCTGGCTTCTGCGAACCTTTTTTGATCTTAGCGACCTTTTTCAAAAGTTCACTTACAGGTGCCAGCTTTGTTATGAACGTGAAAGACTTATCCACAAAGATTGTTATCTCTACGGGAACTGTTTCACCTCTACGATTCGCAGTTTCAGCGTTGAATCGTTTGCAAAAGTCCATCCCACTCGCGCCGTGCTGACCAAGGGCCGAACCGACTGGAGGCGCAGGAGTTGCTGCACCACCTGGCAACTGGAGCTTAACTTTCGTTTTTATTTTTTTAGCCATCGAGCGTTCCTAGACTTTTCTCTTGCTATCGCTTTACCTGATCGAACCCGAGCTCAACTGGTGTCATTCTTCCGAAGATACTCACCATGACGGTAATCCGTTCATGTTCCTCATCGACTGTTTCCACAATTCCAACAAAACCGGAAAATGGGCCACTCGAGATATGCACCTCGCTACCAGCCGAAAACAATTCACGGTCCGATGAAACTACAACCTGCCCACTCATTTGCGAGAAGATCCTGTCTACTTCTTTTTCGGAGATTGGCATTGGACTTGAGCCACCAAGGAAACGTGTAACCCTATGGGCCGTCGAAACCAATTTGAAAGACTCGCCAGTCATATCCATCTGAAGCAAAAGGTATCCAGGGAAAATTTTCTCGCTGTGTGCCTCACTGCCGGAGAAACGCTCAACGACTTCACCCTTCGGGACAACAATGTCGCCAAAAAGCTCTTCGAGCCCTTCTTCTAAAATGCGCTTTTTAATCTCAGCCTTAACGGTGTCTTCAAACCCCGTATATACCTGGACAACATACCAACGCTTCATTCAAACACACTCCAACGCAATAACCAAACCACCCGTTTAACCCAGAAGTTGTTTCAACGCATAGTTGAAAACAAGATCCATTGAGCCGAGAACCGCCGATAAAATGACGATCACGACACACACGACCTTCACTGTGCCGATGAACTCACTCCTCTTAGGCCATATCACTTTTTCTAGCTCTTGGCGAACTTCCGCAAGATACGTAAGAAATTTGTTCATAATGCACATCCCAAAAAGACTGTTACCCCCAAAAAACGCTGGCAGGCCAGGAGGGACTCGAACCCCCAACACGCGGATTTGGAGTCCGCTGCTCTACCAATTCGAGCTACTGGCCTACCCACAACCTACTTCGTCTCCTTGTGAGAGACATGCTTTGCGCACTTGCGACAAAACTTGTTGAGTGAAAGTTTACCAAAAGCGCGCTTCTTGGAGACTCGCTTACTGTAATTTTTCATTTTGCACGTAGTACATTCCAGATGCACAACGATTCTATTCTTAGCCATAATAAAGGGAAAAGTAAGCTCGCGCAAGCGAGAAAAAACCAGTTAAACCTAATGATACACACTAAAAACCAAAACTTCTAGCCGTGGAGCCCACGACTGGATTTGAACCAGTGACCTCTCCCTTACCAAGGAAGTGCTCTACCAACTGAGCTACGTGGGCGCATTCCCAAGACTGCTTTCGCAGAAATGGAGCTGGCAGCCGGAGTCGAACCAGCGACCTGCTGATTACAAATCAGCTGCTCTACCAACTGAGCTATGCCAGCACACATGGTGCGGG
>JABIAA010000066.1 GCA_018656485.1 bacterium
ATATCTTGAAGCAGTTTTTTGGAGAAAAAAGGGCTGAAAGGAGGGGGCGAGCGTGAAGGAGAGGCGCGAGTTTCTAGAGTCGATGGAGCAAGTACTCTGTCAACGAAGAGAAAATATTATGGCTCTCGTGGCGCCGGAGGTTCGCGATGACGACGATACCGCCCGCCAGGTTGGGGACAGTGCTGATGAGGCACAGAACATTTCGATAGAGAAGCTTAAGAATTCCCTGCAGATGACAGAGCTGGATGAGCTTAGATTTATCGAGCTAGCCATCGATCGGATAAAAAAAGGTGAGTTTGGAGTGTGTCTCGACTGCGGGGAACAAATTTCGCAGAAGAGGCTCGAGTTCCAACCGCTGGCCGCACGGTGCATTACGTGCCAGGAGACGGCCGAAGGCTAGCCAATGGCCGATGTAGCTCAGGGGTAGAGCAACTGATTCGTAATCAGTAGGTCGTCGGTTCAATTCCGACCATCGGCTCCATTTTGTTATTCTGGGCTTTACAATTATGCCTAGGGAAGGTAGAATTTGTCGTGATTAACAGTGTTTTCTATTCTTAGAATATAGCTTTGGGATTTGTCTGTGAGCGTGAATTCAGCTAACAATTTTCACGGAGTTGGGCGCAGGAAGAGAGCTGTTGCGCGCGTTTGGCTACGCGGTGGCAGTGGAAAAATTATCATCAACGGGCGCGCTCATTCTGATTTCTTTCCAACCAAAACATCCATCGAAGCAGTTGAGCGTCCGCTCAAAACTCTCGATAAGTCCAGTATGTTTGACATCAAGGTCAACGTGAATGGTGGCGGATGGGTTGGACAGGCGGGTGCGATTTCTGTCGGAATAGCGAGAGCTGTTCTTAGTACCGATGAAGGCCTCCGTCCAGTTCTGAGAGAAAATGGTCTACTGACTGTTGACTCTCGTAAGAAAGAACGTAAAAAGTATGGACAACGTGGTGCGCGTGCTAAGTTCCAATTCGTAAAGCGTTAAAATCTACAACCAACTTCTGGTTATACATTTTTACGAGGCTCAGGGAAACCAGGGCCTCGTTTTTGTTTTTGTGACAAATATTTTTTAGGGTTGTTGCTACGAGGACGATGTGCTTGTAGTTGACGCTGCTGATAATTTGTTTGTATTTCTCTTTGGTTCTGGAAACAGGCTGAGGGCCTCGTATACATTTCTGACAACGTGAAGTTTGAGAGTTTCACAGGTCTTGAGACGATGTGGCGTGAGAACGTGTGCAGCGCCAAATTTTCCTGCTTCGGAGATTCTACTTGCGGCTTGTGTTGCAGCTCTAACTTGCCCCGCTAAGTTCACTTCTCCAACGGCAACCGTTTTTTCTGGCAGTGACTGTTGTAGGTAGCTTGAAATCAGCGCGAAGGCTATCCCAAGATCGCTTGCGCTTTCTCGGACCTGAATTCCCCCATCCACTTGTTTTGAAAAAGATGCCACATGAGTTAAATCTGGGGTGTGAGTATTTTTCAGGATTGCTGCTACGAGGATGATGTGCTTGTAGTCGACGACGCTGACAACTTGTTTGTATTTCTCTTTGGTTCGGGGAAAAGGCTGAGGGCCTCGTACACATTACGGACAACGTGAAGTTTGAGAGTTTCGCAGGTCTTGAGGCGGTGTGGCGTAAGGACGTGTGCAGCTCCAAATTTTCCTGCTTCGGAAATTCTACTTGCGGCTTGTGTCGCAGCCCGAACTTGTCCCGCTAAGTTCACCTCTCCAACGGCAACCGTTTTCTCTGGCAGTGACTGTTGTAGATAGCTTGAAATCAGCGCGAAGGCGATGCCTAGGTCGCTTGCGCTTTCGCGAACTTGAATTCCACCGCTCGTTTTGAAAAAGATGTCACACGAGCTAAATTTGAGGTGTAAGTATTTTTCTAAAATTGCGGCTACGAGAACGACGCGTTTGTAGTCGACTCCGCTGACGACTCGTTGTGGATTTCCAAATTTTGATTCGATACAAAGCGCTTGAAGTTCGGCAAGGATTGGTCGTTGTCCTTCGATGCTGCAGACCAAAACGGAGCCAGGCGCGTTTGATGCTTCTTTTAAAATTTGTTTACTGATGTTGCTGACCTCGACCATTCCGTTCGAGTGCATTTCGAAAAAACCAACTTCGTTTACTGCGCCGAATCTATTTTTGACTGATCGAAGAACTCGTGTCTGCCACTGGTCATCACCTTTGAGATAGAAAACTCCGTCAACCATGTGCTCCAAAAGTTTGGGGCCAGCGATGTTTCCGTCCTTGGTGATATGTCCAGTTACCAAAATTGAGACGTTATTTTCTTTTGCTGTGCGCATGAGGGTGAATGCGGCTTCCCGAAGTTGTGCGATGCTTCCCGGGATTCCTCGCGATGCATCTTGGAAATGACAACTTTGGATTGAGTCGATTATGAGAAGTGCGGGTTTTTCATTTTGTGCGGTTGCAATGATATCTTCGATAACCGCTTTGTCAGAGAAGAGAGTGTTAGTATTTCGGAGCCCAAGTCGCTCCGCGCGATTTTTTACTTGCCCAAGCGATTCCTCGGAAGAAAAATAAATGACCTTTTCTTTTTCAGAGATCTTGTGTGCGACTTGAAGTAGCAGGGTGGATTTTCCGATTCCTGGGTCGCCGGTTAAAATCACGAACGACCC
>JABIAA010000067.1 GCA_018656485.1 bacterium
CGCCTGCAAAGTTTCACCGACGGAAACCCCCTCTGGAATTAACCGAGGAGAAGCCTCAAACACCGTTGCCTCTGCTTCTTCGACGAGCGCCTTGAATGCACCCCAGCCATTGTCTTTGCGAATGTACAAGCCACGAAGTTTTGGCAACAAGAGCGCATAGCCTCCCGACTCAACATGCATCAACTTGAATGCCATTGTCGAAAGATCAACAGGAACAATTTTGAACTTTGATGAATACGCCGTACTCACTTCTGAAAATGTTAACTTCGCATCAGCAGACCTGTATCCATCCGACTTTCCAGCAAGATAGTTGCCGCCACTCTTTAGCCACACATGAACATCTCCTGTTGCTGTGTCAGTTTCGTACGTAATGCCAACTTGCGCCGCCGGAGCAAAGCGATTTTGATCTTTTTGCAAAATCAACGAACCATCAACGGCTTCTAAATAACTTTGTCCAATTTTTATAACAACCGAACCTGGGCTAGTAAAACTAAAAGTTATTGCCGGGCCAGCCGCCGGAGCTAAGCCAGAAGTATCCGCCACAATGTCAATCCCGCTCCCATCTGTAACCACTTGAGTAGAAATTGTTGGAAGCACTTGAGAATCAGGAAGAGGACTTCCCATTCGTGTAATTCTTCCGGTTTCATAACCCTGATTTATCTCGGAGACTAACCCAACACTAGCTCCAAGTTTTTTTACCTCACTCGCAAATGCTTTTATGTAATGTGCCGGATAAACTCCAGAAACATCCGGATTCCACCACCACCCAGCTTGCATCCACTCCGCAACTTTGGTTTTCAAATCGTTACCAATTTCATCAACTGCCGTCTTGCGATTCGATGCTAATTCAAAAGCATTTAAAAAGCTTGCCATCGCAGCCTTCATGCCAGCCAATGAAGTTGGCTTGATGTCCTTCAAAATCGATTTGACCGCTGCTAAGCGCAAATCATCTTCCGTTGTCAGTTCAAACTTCACAGCTTCGATGAGCGTTCCGCCCATGACAAATTCGGATTCGCTGACGAACTTCATGTAGTCATCGCCGCTGGAATTTTTGAACACAACAAAATTTCCAAATTTTTGAGGTGTGAATGCAATTCCATTCGCACTGCCGGTGAACTTCAATTTGCCATCGGAAGTTTTTTCTAAAAATTTGTCTGTCTGCCACCACGCGGCCCCACTGTAAAGAACAAGTTTTACGGCTCCGGAACCTTGATTAATAATTAACTTAGGATCCAGAAAGACTTTAGGAGTTTCGTCTACAGCGGCAACAAAACCTCTTTCCGTTTTAAAGAAAAACTCAGAGCCACTGGAAATTGAATTGAAATCAAATGGCTGCAACGAACCATCGAATCCGGAAGCGATCTTCGCATGCAATGCATTTTTTGTATCACTAAACTTTGTTTGGAACCAAGAAGGAAGCTTTCCAAAGTCAATTTCCTCAGTCCGGCCCTGCATGGCAGCAACTCTTTGCTCAATCGCGGTTTTATTCTGCACAATTTCTGCGTCAGATAAACTAAGATCGGCTATCGCTTCATCAAATATAGATTTGAAGAGAGCAGGAATATGAATTCCACGAATGCTTAATTCTCCATTGCTTCCACCACAAATCACGTACTTCCCAAGTGGATCGCAATCTGTCGCGAATACTTGCTCGCCAGCGTTATACGCCGCACCTTCGACTTCAGACAAGATTCCGTTTTCGTCAACGTTGTAAGTTCGACTGGAAATCCCCTCATTGTTTTCTCCACCAACAACAAGCATGCTATTGGAAATCCACGAAATAGACCGTAAGCGAGAACCATGCTGATAGCCTGAACCAACCTCCTCCATTACCCCATCAGTAACTTTGTAGATCCTGTGAGTTACCCCACCGCTATCAGAAATTCCGGCTACAGCTAAAAATTTACCATCCGGACTCCATGCGACCGACTCCAATTCTGCACCATGGTTTACAGAAGAAATTTCTGTTTTCTCGCCAAGCCGACCATTCTGCTTTACATCGAACCGACAGATCTTGTGTGTCTTGCCCCCACGAACTGAACCCGCAATGGCAAGATATTCGCCACCTGGACTCCACGCAACACAGCGCCAAGCACCATCCCCACCAGCTTTGGCATAAGCTACTTGCAATTTATAATTATCCTTAAAATAATAAATACCATAACGGGTATCACCATGACAAATTGCAACCCAACGATGAACTGGATTCCATGCGACTGAAAAGGTTTCTGACGCACTATAATATCCAACATCTGTCTGGCTTAACACCCCGTCAATAACAGAGTATACGCGGCTTGTAGCATTGTTCGACGCGCTTCCACAGACCACAACATGTTGTCCATCAGAACTCCATGTTGCATCTCTAAGAGCTTTGCCGTGGTTATACCCGGTCCCAATTTCTCTTAGAGCAGGCCCCTGCGAATCTGTTCCAGGCACAACTGAATAAACTCTGTGTGAGCTCCCACTTGCCCCTTCGCCCGCGCCAACAGCAATGACATATTTCCCATCTGGGCTAAACTCAGCAGAAGTAACTCCTGACCCAAAGTTTACTGTCGCCAGCGGCTCTCCGACGAGTCCGTCGCCACCTAGCTTTTGCGAAAGCGCCTCAACTCTAGCGAGAAAATCATCGGACTCAGAAAGCGCACTTAGGTTCTTCTCGATAAATTCATCAAACTCTGTAACGTCACTATCGGAAAATTCTCCCTCGAACTTGGCTTCAAATTTCGTAAGCCAATCTGACAATGAAGTTTCTGAACCGACATCGCGGCTGCCACCATCTCCACCGAGAACAATTTTCATAAGCGCAGCAACTCTGTTGGCAAGGTCGTCGTCAGCATTAATTTCATTCTTGTTGTCGCTTGCAAACATTCCAAATTTTACGACGTCATCTTCTGAATATTTTCCTTGAAATAGAACTTCGAAATCTGAAATTTGGTCGGCCAGAGATTTAGCCTTCTGCTCAGGCTGTTTCGGAGGTGGCGGAGGTGGCTGTGTTGAAGATGGCTGCACCGTCAGCCCTAAATCTTTTTTATTTTTCGGAAATACAAGGTCTAGTTGATCTAAGAATTTTTTAAGTGGAACATAGGTTTTTTTGTTGTACTCGTTCCCAGTTTCCCAACCAGCCGCGATCAGATCGGGAACAACCTTCTGCAATTGCGCGTGGATTTTGTTGTACGCCGCATGAGATGATGTCGAAGCTTGTATTTGGAGGACCTCATACTTCGCGCTATTGTTTGCTGTGTTAACCAGTTGAGACAAAAAAGCAGCGCTGTAATTTGATGTTTTCACCGCACCTGCAGCACTAAAAGCTCCAACTAACTTTTTTAGAAATGCTTCAAGCATCTCATAAGTCTTTTTGTTGTACGCATTCCCATTTTCCCATCCGGCAGATTTTAGATCCGGTACAACTTTCTGCAACTGTGCACGCAGCTTATCGTACGTCGATCGATGTGAAGTTTGTTCGAGAATCTGATCTTCGGTATAACCTTGAGCCGCTTTTGCCCCATGAACAAGTTGTGACAAAAAGACCGCGCTGTAACTTGATTTTTGCGCAACACCGGTGCTGCTAGAACTTGATGCCGCTGGAGCACTCTCCAAACTTTTAACATGCGCAATCGCACCAGTTAGGGTTGTTTCGAATGGAGCCAAAATTTTGTACCAGGCTTCATAAACTGGATACTTTACCTTCCATGCTTCTAACACTGGAACTTTTTCTTTTACCGCTTTTAGAGTTGCTTCGTATGTTGCTCTGGATTTCGTATCATGAATTTTCTGCCCCATTGCCAAGGACTCAACATCCTTCCACTGCTGTGCAATTTTAACGAGATTTCCTGTTACAACGTTAAACGTAGCAACATCCCCAAGTAAACCCGGATTCGAAAAACACATAACAACGGACACAACAACAAAAAACGAAACCGCTTTTTTGAAATTCATACAACTCTCCGCAGAAAGGTTTATCTAAAAACAATGACACCGCGGTAATGATAGCCGCAACCTGGTCCAATAAATCAAGTCTAAAAAGGAAAAGCGGTGGGAGCGAGAATGCTCCCACCATTATTTATTTACCTGTTCCCACGAATTTTTCTCCGCAGAAGCTCCCTGATCTCCATCAGTTTGTTTCTTCTTTCTTCTATTCCCTTGGAGAACCTCCTAAAGAAAGCGAGTGTTGCAGAAAGTGATTTCGGTTTGTTGGCAAGCTTGCCAACATCAGGAACTGGAACATCTGGTGTTGGAACATCGGGAACTGGAACATCCGGCGTTGGAACGTCGGGAACTGGAACATCTGGTGTTGGAACGTCGGGTGTCGGAATATCTGGTGCTCCTGTAGCGCCTGGAGCTTCTGGTACACCCGGTGCAGGTGGAGCTTCCGGTACACCCGGAACTTCTGGTGCGGGAGTTTCAATCACGCCAAGATTTTTCGCTTCCTGCATGACCAAGTCATTGCCCGCCAAAATATCCCGCGCCTTGTACATGTAGACGAGGGCATCACTTGGAATCCTGGATCTCTGCTTAACATTACCAATAACGCCATCAAGCATCGTCCACATATCGACAATCTTCTTTGCGCCGCTTTTTATTTGATCATCGAGCGTTCCTGCCTCGTGCAAATCGATTGCCCACTTGCACAACTTCACCCAATCCAAGACTTGTTGAGGAAGAGCTGGGCTTGAATTTGATGTTGATAATCCTGCAACAAATTCTCCCGTGTCATCAGAACCGCCATAAGTCGGAGCAAAAGCAATGTGCAGTTTTTTCTGAAGCTCAATTGATTTCTTTTGTAACTCTGGGTAGTAAATATTTTCCAGAAGATTTACAGTGGCCCCGTTTTTGTCTTTCGCATTTTTTGCCGCATCAAGCTGTTTGTGAACTGTGAGGAAAACCGTCATTTGTTTTTCTTCTGGCCACACACGAATCAAGTATGGCTCTTTTCCATCGAGATTCTTGTGAACCATATCGTACGTCCAGATGTATGAAGCTGGATTCGGCCACACTTTGACTTCATCAAAAATAGCTTTGCCATTTTCAAGGTTGAAAACATTTTCCAGACGATCTTTCAGCAATGTAATTTTGTCGACGTATTGTTTGACGGTCGCATCTCCCGCATAAAGATCCATCGTAAGATCACGCAGATTTAAGTACCATGCTTTCCACAGATCTGATTTTCCAATCGCTGGGCCAGTGAGATCCTTTATTTGATCCCACATCATTGCATACTCGCCAAGCTTGCTCATTGGAACAGAGCTTGCACCGAAGGCCCCATCCAACTGTGTTTTGAATCTCAAAAATGCTGTTAGGTTATCCTTGTTGTATTTGCTTCCATCGGCCCATCCAAGTCCTTGCAACTCAGGAACAACTGTTTTTAACTGCGCATGAAACTGATCGTATTTTCCACGCATTGCCTTCGCGGATAGGAACTGCTCTTTGGTTGCCTTCGCATTGCCATCCGCAGCCTCTCTCAAAAGAGCAATGAATGTTTGGTCGTATTTAGACTTCTTGTGCGCTGCCGCGTCCGCTTTCTCATCTGAAACCCGATTCTTTTCTGTGGTGATAATTTCATTACTGTCCAAAATCTTTTTCGCCTCAGCAAAGAAGACCGCCACATCACTTGGAGTTCGTCCCATCATGCCAGGATTTTCAAGCGTTCCCGTGATGGTGTTCCACATTTGTATGACAGTTTTTTCTTGTCCCTTAAGTTTTGTAGCAAGCTGTCCAGTTTTCTGGAAATCGACAATTCCCTTTGCCCAGTTCGCCGTTGTAACAAGTTGATAAGGTGAAATTGGATTTGAACTTGTTATCGAACTTCCAGGAGTAAATTGTCCTGTCGCTTTGTTGTAAGTTCCACCATAGGTTGGAGCAAAAACATTGTGTAACTTTTTGTACAATGCTTCTGTGCTTGTCCTCAAATCATTTGTCGCTGGCTCAGCAGCAACAGCCTTCTTCCTTTCAATGTAATAAATCCTGTTGAAAGCCTCCTTCATGCCGTGCAACTGATTGTACAGTGCAAGGAAAGATCCCATCTGTTTTTTATCTGGCCATGCACGAATCACATACGGATCTTTATCTTTCAAAAGATTCCAGTTTATCTGGTAGTTCATCATTGTTGTCACAGGATGCGGCCACGCAGTTGCTCTCCCAATTCCAAACACATTGTCGAGCCTTGTCCAAACCATATCAAGTTTTTTCATATGCTCTGCAAGCGCCGGGACTGTGTCGTATTTCGCCCACGAGACTTTCTTTAACTCTTCGTATTTTGTTTTCCAAGTTGCGGTGTTGTTGATAGCTGTCGATGTAAGAGTTTTTAGCGTATCCCAGAGGCTGGCATAGCTAGGAATCGTACTCATCGGAAGTGTATTCTCACCAAAGGCCTTATTAAGATTGTTCAAGAATTTGGAAAGTGGATTGTAAACCGCCTTGTTGGCAATGCTTCCGCTTGCCCATCCGGCATCCGCTAGATCCGCCACAACAACTTTTAGCTGCGCGTGTGTTTTGTCATAAGTTGCGCGAGTCCCTCCAGACAACTTCTGCAATTGCTCAACTGTAAACTTTGCACTGTTGTTTGCCGTGTTCACCAATATTGTTAGTGTCGCTGGATCATACTTCGATTTCTTATGAGCCTTTTTGTCTGCATCTTCATCTGCAACTCTCTTTTGCTCAACGGTAATTATCGGATTGGTTTGCAGAATATTTCTTGCCTTTGCAAAGAATTCCAACACATCGCCTGGGGTTCTCGTCGCCATGTTAACGTCATCCATCGTTCCGACGATGGTGCCCCACATTTGTATGACAGTTTTTTCTTGTCCCTTAAGTTTTGTAGCAAGCTGTCCAGTTTTCTGGAAATCGACAATTCCCTTTGCCCAGTTCGCCGTTGTAACAAGTTGGTAAGGTGAAATTGGATTTTTACTTGCCGGAGCTGTCCCACGTGTAAACGCTCCAGAAGCGGCGCTGTAAGTTCCACCGTACGTTGGAGCAAAGACAATGTGCAACTTGTCGTAAAGCGCTTTCGTGTTTGTTCTCAAATCATTTTTCGCTGGCTCTGCCTCTCCCTTCTTCTTTTCCATGTAGTAAACTCTGTTGAAGGAATCTTTAAGGGCGTACAGCTGGCGATACAATGCAAGGAAAGATCCAAGCTGCTTTTTATCTGGCCATGCACGAATCACATACGGATCTTTATCTTTCAAAAGATTCCAGTTCACAGAATATGTCATCATTGTTGTCACAGGATGTGGCCAAGCATTCGCTCCGTTGTCATCAAGCACATTTGCCAATCTCGTCCAAACAAGATCTAAATTTAAAATTGATTCTTTAAGCTTTGGCATTGCGCGGTATTTATCCCACTTAACTTTCTGAAGCTCAGCATATTTTGTTTTCCAAGTCGGCGTGCCGGTAATCGCCGGCGCTGTCAGCGTTTTTAAAGTTGTCCACAAATTTGAATACGCAGAAATATCACTCATCGGAATATTGTCAGCACCAAGCGCAGTGTCCAACTTATCTTTGAAGTCTTTCAGTTCGTCGTACATTTTCTCGTTGTTCTCTGAGCCCTTGGTTTTCCACCCTTCTGCCAAAAGATCTGGAACAACTATCTTCAACTGCTTGTGCAAGCTGTCGTACTGCGTTCGCATGTTGAAGTTTTTATCAATCACGGTCGCCTTGACGTCCTTGTTTTTCCTGGCCGCATTCAACAATGTCAAAATAAATGCATCTGAATGTTTCTTAGAGGCTATGTGTTTTGCCTTGTCCTCCGCTGCCAATCTTGCATCTTCCGCGGCCTTTGCCCTTTTCTGTTCTTCCCCAGAAATTAACGCATTGGACTTTAGCACACTAACTGCCTTTGCCATGATTGAAAGAGCATCACTTGGAACTCTGCTCATATTTTTCGTGTCACCAAGAATCGTAGCGATGGGCGCCATCGTGTCGACAATCGATTTTTCTTTGCCCCTTATTTGAGCATCGAGCTTGTTGCCACTTTGCAAATCAGTAACCCACTGACTCCAATCACCCCACTTAACAACTTGATACGGAGACATAGGACTCGCACTCGTTGTTGCGGCTCCAGGAGTGAAGGCTCCAGAGGTAGAATTGTAAGTTCCACCGTAGGTTGGCTTGAAAGTTACATTGAACTTCGCATGCAAATTTTTGGCACTCGACTTCCAGTCGGCGTCATAGATTTTTTCGAAGTGAGCCTTCAACTTATCCAGGCCAGCGAACATGTTGAAAAATCCCTGCAACTCTTCTTTGTTGTGCCATGCTCGAAGTTTGTACGGTTCTATTTTTTCTAATTTTTTCCACAGCGCATCGTAGGCATCAAGTTGCGAAACAGCACCAGGCCACACATTAGCTCCACCATTGTCAAACACGTTGGCAAATCTGGCTTTAACCATGTTAACCGAAAGAGCATGCGCATGATTGAGTGCAATGTTGTAACCACTCGCCTTCATGCTAACTTGCTCAGCCGTTGGGTTCTTTCCATCTCCAGGAATGATGTACGGACCAACACTTAAATCTTTTATCGCAGCATATTGATTTTTAAATACTGCATTGCTTGTGATCGATGCCGACGGAAGATTTTTTAATGTGTTCCAGAGGCCTGCAAATCCAGCAAGGCTATCAACTGGAAGAGTGCTGGAAGATAAAATTCCACTGAGAAAACCACCTGCCTGCAGATACTTTTGTGCTTTGTACAGATGCACCAATGCATCGTTGGGGACACCTTTTGTCTTTTCTGCGTCATCGAGTGTTCCAGAAATCATAGGCCACGTTTTTGCAACTTGTGACGCATCCTTGTACTTCCCAGCAGTGATATCATTTGAAAGTTTAATCAAGGACTGAACCTGTTGTGGCGCGAGAGGATTAACAGCCTTATCAACCCCACCGGAAACTGAATCCGCACCATCAAAACTGCCGCCATATGACGGAGCAAAAACAATATCTAATTTTTCAAAAACACTTTTTACGGAAGTTTTCAACGGATGGTTTTCCGGCTCTCCCTCACCCTTGCGTAAATCAAGTTTATAAATTTTTTCAAAGTCATTCTTTTGGGGATTCAACTGCGCCCACACTACTTGGAAAGTTTTAAGTTGTGCTTGGTTCGGCCAAACACGAATTTGGTACGGTTTAAAGGGTTTAATCAATTTCTCTGCACCAAGAACCATATCAAAAAATGAAATGGGAAGCGGCCATGCTTTTGATTTGTCAGAAACAACTTTTCCACCTGACTCATTAAACACATTTTCCAGCCTCGCCCACACTAAATCTAAAAGATTAGTAAGTGGTACAAGCGACTGATTTGTTTTGTGGTCATACCAGTCGGCTTCTTTCAAACTTAAATATTTTTGTTTCCACTGATCCGATTTCCCAATTGCATCCGCAGTAAGATTTTTCAATGAGTTCCACAGACCCGCAAACTGCGCAAGCTCACTTCCAGAAATAGTATTTCCAAATGTATCAAAAAGCTTTTTATGAAATACTACAAGCGGATCATAAACTGAAAGATTTGCCTTGCTACCCACATCCCATTTTTCTTTTTTAAGTTTTTTTACAACCTCTTTTAGCTGAGAATAAAGTTGTTCGTACTTTGCACGGGTAGCACCAGACGTTCCCTTTATGACGCTTGGACTTGTGTTCGTGTTGACTTTTGCCGCGTGAACAAGTGTGCCAAGAAAGACATCGGAGTACGACGACTTCTTGTGCTTCGCCCGATCATCGGCAGCTTCTTTCAAAAGCTTCTTCCTCTTCGCCTCGGCTGCATTCGCATCATCAATAGCTTTTTGCCTCGCCTTGGCAGCATCTGCCTTTGCTTTGTTTTCCAAAGTTGTTACACGCGCCAATGCACTCGTCAACTTTGTTTTGAATGTACTTACAGCATTATACCAAGGCGTATAAGCCCTCCTATAAACAGGATGTTTTTTAAGATTGGTAAGAGTCGGAAGTGCAACATTGATCATTCGCAAGGTCCCTTGGTAGGCAGACTTCTGTCGTAGTTTATGAATATTATTTCCAAGGGTTGTCGCATTCTGCGACTTCGTTGCGTTGTACAAATTTACAATCTTCACAACATTCGACCTAAAATCCGCAAAGATTGGTCGAGGAAAACACAAGAAAAAAGACACTGCCACAAAAAATACGGAAGCTTTTTTGAAAGTCATAGATTTCTCCGCGAAGGGCTGGATCAAAATAAAGTCACTGCGATCAGAATAGCCGCAGTGGAGACACATAAATCAAGGCTACAAAGGAAAAGCGGCGGAAGGGGCTC
>JABIAA010000006.1 GCA_018656485.1 bacterium
AGCACTCAACCAGTCGAGCCAAAAAAATCCAGCACTCGACTTCGCCAATAAAAAAATTGGTGGTCACGAGTGTTCGTTGGCGTCGAGCCTGACGACTCCAAATAAAAAAGATGTAAATTATGCCAAGCGTTCGGTTGGTGTTGTGAAGTCTCCTGTGGGGATAATTCCGCGTGCTCCTGAGATTCCGGAAAACGTTGCGTACCTAGGCGACTCGATTTCTGCGCTACCATCCGACGGTGCAGCATCGATGGGAACAATGTACCGACTCGATCCCGACACGAGTTATTCCGCGCTAGCCGAAAGTGCTTCGACCGATGTAGATACACGCGTTGCAAATCGTGCGGTGAAGGGAACGCTTTGGGCTGTTCCATTTCGAGAGATGAACAGTGCTGGCACCGCTCCTGTTGCCAATGTGACCGGCGCAGAAACCGGTGGCGTCATGAACATTGTTAAGGGTCTTTCAACGCAGGGCACGGAAAATGCAATCGAGTGGTTGAAAGATCGTGGCTACGAAATGGAATCGTTCTCTGTTACCGACGTTGGTGATGCTGACCTAGAAGTTTTTTATGAGTACGACCTGAGCCATGACTTTACGGCAGAGGCGTCTGCTGGTTTTCGAATTCCAGTCGGCGGTGAAAGTAAGTACGACGGGAACCCATACAAAATTCAAGTTGGTAACGGTCGTCACTGGGAACTCAAAGGTGGATGTCTTATCGCATGGCAGCCAGCTTCTTGGATCAACATCAAGGGCGATCTTACCGGATCAATCGTTTTGCCCAGGACGGAAGATCGCTGTGCCGTTTTTAAGTATTCAAAGATTAGAAGCTTTGGCCCGATGGCGAAAGCAAAAGTGAACTGGAAATATTGCGTTGCCAGGGCGGACTGTACGTTCTTCCATCCGCGCGGCAAAGCCGTTGCGACAAACATTGGATACGAATTTTACTTCAAGCAAAAAGATAATTTTTCTTTCAACGACATCTCGATGAACAGTTGGCTTGGTAAGTTGTCGACGAATGGCATAAATTATCTAGATGACAAAAAAGTTCTAGACGATGTTTTTGCCGTTGAAGAAACGGAATCGATTGCGCACAGGATAAAGGTTGAAGCTTCGCTGAGAATCACAGAGCAATGCGAGTTATTCCTTGGAGGTGGCTACACGTTCGCTGGCCAAAATATCCCTCGAGAAATTGACGCACACTTTGGTTTCCACGCATTCTACTAGGATTTCATTTCCTGCAGATGCGTACCTTCAACTTTTTGATGAGTCCGTCGAGCCAGTGGTTGTGAAGCAGCGCGGCACCGGCGGCGATCATGAGGATTCCCTGCAGGAACGGCAGAAACAATCCGATAATTCCCACAATGATTAAAATGCCACCAAGGATTTTTTTAAGAACGGTTATGAAATTGTTCATACATGATCCCTAACTTTTGCGATCAAACTTGAGCTTTCCGAGTCTTTATGGTACACAAGAAATGCTGATGGGGAGTCGTCTAGTGGTAGGACTCTGGATTCTGGTTCCAGGTACAGAGGTTCGAATCCTCTCTCCCCAGCCAGTTTTTCTTATGACTTTTTTAAAATTGTTACGGCGGATGAGCAAGCTGTCTTCATTTTTCCAAAAACATTTTTCCCAACGCTAATGGCTTGATCAAGCGCGCGAGGAAGCAATCGTTTTGGATTTATGCTCTTACCTTGAATCGGTGAAAGTTTGATGTTAGAAATTTCGTTTACGTCTTTCATGTATGCTGCAGATTTTTCTCCCGTTGGTTCGACGCCGGATACAATTGTTTTGTGAGGGATTAGCCTTTCTTCTTTGGAGCCGTCGTTTGCAAATGTTACCTCAACAAGTACATAGTAACTTCCGCTTCCTGGGGAGCCTGGTAGCCCTTTATCTTGATGCATTCCTAGTTTTTTTATAGACCCGATTCTTCCAAGCTCGAGTGTGCTTGCGACCCCTGGTGGATTTCTTTTTACGCGTTGGATTTCTGGTTTGCCATATTCAAAACAAAGTTGTGAGACTTTTATTTGTTCTTGTCTGTTTGCGTATGTGACAATGCCGGTGTAGCTGATCTCATTGTCTGCAAGCTCTCTGAACGGTGCCCCCTTTGAAGTGTTTGTCGGATTACCGTCACCGAGTCCGGTTCCGGATATGGATGTGCTACATAAAATTGCAAACGTTACAATTTTTGAAACCATCATTGTTCCCCCAATTTTTATGGCGTGAGATGATGACATGCTAGCAACCGAGGGAAGTTTTCTTCAATACCCTGGGATTCTACTTCGTTGGGATCTCCATGACGAGTGGTGTGGCTGTAACCTTATCCAAAAATAAAAAGAAGTCGCTTGTCGACATTGTCGTGGTCATCTCGTTGCTCAGTGGGTGAAAGTTCACCAGGTCGAACTTTGTGAGCTCCTTGTCGATGATGAGCTTCACATCTTTTGCGGATTCGTTGATGAAACAAAATGGCGAAGCTGTTCCAGGTGTAACTCCAAGAGTTTGTTCCATGAGCTCCCCCGACCCAAATGAGAGGCGGCTTACTCCAAGTTTCTTTTCTAACACGTTAAGATTGAGCTTCTTTGTGCCAACAACAACGACAAGTAAAAGCTCTTTGTTTCTAGTTTTTAAAAAAAGGCTTTTACTGTGGGCTCCTTCGAGTGTCGAGAAGATGTTTTCCCCTTCCCCCATAGTAAAAACGGCTTTGTGTTTTATTGTGTGTGATTTAATCCCGTTAATTTTTAAAAAAGCGAAAAATTGATCGCTGGCAGTCAAATGATTTTTCATTTTTGGTATATGATTTCGAATAAAATATTTTTTTAAATTTTATCTACAAATTTGCAGACAGGCAACGACTATGGAAAGTGCACCATGGATCCACGCTTTGAGGGCGCTGGCGGTGGGGGGCGACTTTTTTGCGTATTGAATTTTTTATTTTCTCAAAACGCTTTGGAGTGTTGATGCACCGGCCGGTGTTGTGTTTGTCAAGGGGGGAGTAGTGCGAGGAAAACCCTGAGCTTTTTGCGAGTTGACGTTGCCTTGTGTGACCGATATCATCATTCCGGTGTCTTTCCCTGTGGTCACTTGGGGAACTGATGTTATTGTTTTCAAATTGAAGTTGCTTGTGCGCGAATCGTTTTGCGTGCAGCTGATTCTGCTCCCTGCCTACGTGACACATTTTTTTACAAAAATTTGTAGGGTCGGTTTGCTCTGGAGGCGGCATGTTTATATTTTTGAATGGAACTTCGAGTAGCGGAAAAACCAGCATCGCGAGGGCGCTGCAGCGTCTGTACCCAACTCCGTTGCTGTACTCTGGCATTGATGCGTTCTTCAATATGGTTCCCGAAAAATATGTCGGTCGCCAGGATGATGCACGCGTTGGATATTTTTTCCAGGAATCACAAGACGAGCATGGGCCAATTACGTACATGCACTCTGGTTCTGAAGGTCAAAAAATGCACAGCGCAATGGCGTACTACATCAGGATGTTTCTTGAGGCAGGCAATGACATGGTTATCGATGAAGTTCTTGTCGGCGGCAAGGAAGGACTTGAGTGGTATCGCAAAGCACTTGGTACGCACGCCGGATATTTTATCGGAGTGAAGTGCAAGCTCGATGAGGTGCAACAGCGTGAGCGAAAAAGAACAGATCGGCACCAGAATCATGCACGTCCGCAATTCAAAGTTGTTCATAGCCACGGCCTTCAGTACGACGTTGAAGTTGACACAACAGAGTTGTCGCCTGAAGCCGCGGCAAGAAAAATTTATAATTATGTGAAGAAAGCTCCTGAGCCAAAAATTTTTAAAGGGGCGTGCGAAGGCGAAGAATGTTTCAATGTAAATTTTGATGATGGAATTTTCCATTTCAAGGGACATCCAGGATCGATTTAATTTTGTGGGTGTAGGATTTTTGTGTAAGGGAAACCAATGATTATTTTCTTGAATGGAACGTCTGCCAGCGGAAAAACCAGTATTGCTAAAGAGTTGCAGAATCATTATCCAGGCCCACTGATGCTTACGGGTATCGATGAGTTTTTTAAAATGATGCCATCCAAGTACATTGGTATGAATGATGGCTCAAAGCCTGGTTTTTATTTCGAAGAAGACGTGGACAACGATGGGCCAATCGTTTACATGCACGCCGGTGAATACGCGAGGAAGTTGTACAGTGCTGGTCCATATGGAGTTCGCATGCTTGCCGATGCTGGCAACGATGTGATCATCGACGAAGTTCTCGTTGGTGGACGCAAAGAACTTGACTGGTACCGGCATGCCCTTCGTGGTCACAAGGGATATTTTATTTCGGTGAACTGCAGTCTTGAAGAGGTGCAGCGCCGTGAAAAAGGCCGCCTCAACCGATTTGAAAATCATGCGCGCCCACAGTTCAAAATTGTTCACAACCATGGACTTCCGTATGATTTTGAAGTTAACACGACAAATATTTCGATTGAGAAGGCGGCAAAACAGGTTTTAGATTTTGTTCTTTCTGGAGCTGAACCAAAAGTTTTCAAAGGCGAGAGCGAAACCTTTGTTCCTGCGTTCAAAATTAACTTTAACGAAGGGCGAGTCCCTCTGAAGGGGCATCCAGAAGAAGAAACACCAGTTCTTCTGTAATTTTTAAACAAAATTTTTTTAGGCCGGCGTTTTTAATTCCGGCCTTTTTTTGCGTCTGCAGCTGAAAAAGCTTGCGTTTGTGCGATTCATGTTTTACATTAATGCCCCATTTTGTATTTGAAAATTATTGCGCGATCGTTGCGAAATCGATAGTGTTTTGCGCGGAGTGCTTTGGTGTAACCGAAGTCCTGGGGGGCATAATGAATTTTTTGCGAACAATTTCTTTTGTAGCTGTTTTGAGTGTGGCTGTTTTTTGTGGTGTGGAGGCTGTAGAAGTTTCTGATTTTGTTTCCAAAAAAGATTTTGAGGCTGTCAAAAACATTATTAAAGTTGATTCATCACATCTTATTTTTGATGAAGAGTCTCCTCAATTTTTTGAGTTTTCAAAGTATATTTCTTCTTTTGGCGCGGAGAAGGTCGAAGCGATTTGGATAGACCAATTTTGTCCCACGCTTGGAAGTTATCTTTACAAGTTTGTGAATTTAAAAACATTGGTGATTATGAATACTGGCCGTTCGGGGGTTGGGCCCTTTCATGTTTGTACTGGGTTAGCGCTTATATCTGAAGATGTATTTAGACTTTCAGAACTTGAGACTCTTATAATTTGCAACAATGAAACCTTGCGAACAATTTTATCCCCTAATTCCGGAGTGGGTGGATCATTGAAAACAATGTTTGTGCTGGAGAATCCAAAGCTTCGATGTGACTACGATCGTTTACAGCAAAGACTTGGATTGAAAGAAATCGAGACTGGTTTTTTTGTAGCAGACAAAACAGCCCATAGTAGTGAATTTTACGATGCAGATTTGTTTATTGCAATTAACCCTCTCGAAGAATTTTCAAGTCCTCGAAAAGGATATAGTCCTCAGTCGTGTCCTGCAGCGATTGGCTCACACTCTCACATTAATTCCGTTCCATGTCGAATGTCTCCAACAGAAGAACGAGATTGGAGTCGTCGATACAGCGTGTAGCGCTTTCTTGTCATCTCTGATCGAAAATCTATATTTTTAAAACATCGGGGGCTCTGTAGGGAGGGGAACGATGTTTATATTTCTTAATGGTTCTTCAAGTAGCGGAAAGACTAGCATCGCGAAAGAGTTGCAGGAGATGTTTCCGCAGGCCTTTTTGCGAGTTGGCATAGATGCATTCATGGGAATGATGCCAGAAAAGTTTATTGGTGATACCGAAGTTGCACGCGAAGGATTTTTTTTCGAGGCGACAAAAGATGAGCATGGTCCAATCACAAATGTTCACGGTGGCGTTTATGCGAAGCGACTTTTTGAAGCGCGGGTTCCATGTATTCGAGAAATTCTCAAATTAGAAAACGAAGTTGTCATCGACGAAATTCTTTTTGATGGACGTCCAGAAATCGATGGCTACATCAACGGGCTCAAAGGATTTCCCGGATATTTTATCGCAGTGAATTGTTCGCTTGAAGAAGTTGAGCGTCGCGAAAAGTTGCGGGAAAATCGCAGCGATAATCACGCGCGTGGACATTATCACATAATCCACAACCATGGTGTTCCGTACGATTTCGAAGTTGACACGACGAGTACGCCAAGCGATGTCTGTGCTAAGGCTATCTTTGATTTTATCGCGACAAAGCCAGAGCCAAAAGTTTTTCGCTAACGACTCATACTTCTAGATTGTTCAACCGATTCTTCTCGGGATCTTTTTTGGGATTTGCGAACTAGTCGCTGCGGTGCGGATCCTATTTTTTCAGTGGCCATGTCGTAATATTTGTCGATCATTTTTTGAAGGCTACGATTTCTTTCGTAGAAAGATTTGTTGCCCTTTGCGCTTGCGACGACTGTGCCAAGTGATTTATAGAAGGCAGGATGTTTCCAGTCAAATCTGATATTGATTCCGCTCCAGTGTAGTTTTTCTTTTGCGGTTTGGATGAGTTTGCCGAAGGCTGAAACGACTTTGTCGTTGGCTCCCTCAAAGTTGACCGAGACGGCTTTCGCGAGTAATTCAGTTGAGTCGCTGTATGAGCCTTCTTTCTCAATGCCATCTCTAATTTTGTTGTATAACCTCAATGCCACGAGGACGGCTGGAGAGCTGGCTGCGAATCCGCGTTTGATTATTCCCTGGTGATATTTTGAGTATCGATTTTCAAAGCTATGTCCAAGGGCTTTGATGTTGTCCAAGACTTGTGTGTTTGTTCCTATGGTGCCCATGAGGGCTCCGAATTCCATGTAGAAGTGATTCTTTCGCCAATCGTTTCCGAGGTTGAGGCCGCTCCAGAAAAGTTTTTCTTTTGCTTCTTGGATTACGTCCATCAAGAAAGCGGACAGTGAGCGCGCCGGAATAAAGTTGCCTTTACCTACCGCTTCGCGCATGTTTCTAACACCCTCGACGTATGTTTTTGCTTTTTTAATTGATTTGCGGGTGTTGTGGAGAACTCTAATTGCTTCGTCGCTGGCTGTGTTGGTTCCCAGTTTTTTGTATGATGCGTCAACGAAATATTCGAGGAATTGTCCTCTGTGTTTTTTATTTAATAGCGCGATAAGCCCTTCGTTTGTAACAACAGCGTTCATGAGTTCATAAAATTTGGTGAAGAATTTTTGATCGCTCCATCCTCTTCGAAATGTTCCCCACCTTATATTGTTCCTAATTTGAGCGATTGTGTCTCCGACTTCCATCCGCTCTTTTTTTGTTGCGTTGTTGGCGAGATCAGTTGATTTTAAAAGATAGATTAGATCATCCATGCTTTCTGAAAAATTTTCTTTGTTCTCTGCACTATGCTGGATAGAGGCCAATTGTTGCGTTAGAGTTTGTGTTCTTTTTCCAGAAGGTGACACCGATCCTTGGACTTCGGAATGTTCTACAACCCTTGGTGAATCCGAAGCCCCAGTCCTTCCTCCGTCTTTGGGCAACAGATCTTTTTGTCCTTCGTTTTTTTGTGATTTGGTTGTTGGTTGTCTTTTAAGTGGCGGTTGCTCTGTCTGTCGACGCTGTTGTTGTGGGGGTGCTGCGCCGTACCGACGAGGCTGTGGTGGGGGATTCCAGTAGGAATATTGTGGCTGAGGTGCGTACTGAGGTGGTGCGTAGTACTGCGGCTGAGGTGCATAGTACTGAGGGGCATAGTATTGTGGTGGAGGTGCGTACTGAGGTTGAGCGTACTGAGGTGGTGCGTATTGAACTTGTTGTTGTGGTGGGTATTTTGATTGGTATTTGTATTGTTGTGGCTGTTGTTCTGTTCGAGTTTTATATTCGCCGTGGTATTCTGTGTCGACTTGTGGTCCAATGGCTACACAAGTTGCGGTTGCGAAGATAGAAAAAATCATGATTACTTTTAGTTTTTTCATTTCGGGTTCCCTTTTTATTCAAGCTGATGTTTAATACATCATCCGCGATGCTAGACAAACAACTGTGGTCAGGACAACTGTTTTAAGACTTAGGGTGACGGTATGAAGAAATGTTTTTACTTTGAAAAGATTGTTCGGGATGGACTTATTGAAAGGTTACGTCGCGTTGGAGGTACTGGCTGCGTTAGGGAACTCTCGCACGATGAAACAATTCGTGAGCTAAAGAAAAAGGTGCTTGAGGAGGCCCAAGAAGTTGCTGGCACCAGCAGTATGGAAGAACTTGTTGGGGAAGTTGCAGATCTTCAGGAGGGACTTGAAGCTCTCATGAAACATATGGAAGTAAAACAAAGCGACATCGATAAGTGTAAGGCAAAGAAATTTGCGGAGCGTGGTTGCTTTGGTACGGTCGTGTACTTCAACAGTGTGACCGTTCCCGTTGGATCTTCCATTGATGGATTTTCTGTCGATGGATACCTTTCAGGTCAACCGGATGTTTACCCGGAAATCACAGAAGAGCTTCTGGGTGGAATTGGAAAATGTGATACGCCTGCAGAAAAAGTTTTTGAATGGCACATTGCGAGGTTGTGTGGAGGGTGTAGCCCAGTTGCTAGATTTATCGAGGAAGTCAAAATTGCGCCACCGTCGCTAGTTCACAATTCGTCGGTTACACAACTAAAAGTTGTTGTAAACGATTTGATTTTGTTTGATCGCGCATTACCCGACATGATCAAAATGGGCTACAGGCCGATCGGTGAAAACGGCGTTCCGAACCGGCGGTTATTTTGTTTTGTCGATGACGAGTTTTCTGCAGATATCCACTGCTTTGTGGAATAAAAAAGGGGACAGTTTTATTTGTCCCCTAGTGATTTTAATGTGAGTCTTTTTACATTGGGACCATTGATTCCCCGTCGCTGCGAGTTGGTGTACGCGTTCCCTGCGGTTGTTCGTCTTCGCCGTCTTTCATTGTTGGAATTTCAGATTGTTGGGTGCTAGTAGGTGTGTTTTTGTTTTCCCATGAATAATCACCGACTGTGCTATCGTGGGAATCGGTTCCGTCTTCGATTTGTTTCTGAGTTGGCCATCCAGCTGATTCGAAAGCTGTTGCTCGGCTCAGGTCGCTCCAGATTGAGTGTCCCGGGTTGTTGTATTCGTCGACGGTTTTTTTCAGATCCTCGTTGTATATTTCATATAATCCACCAGATCTGGCTTCTGAAAATATGCCCTTTATTGGAACTCTGAGTCCTTTGTCTTTCCATCCTGAGATGTGCCACCATTTCCAACCAACTCTTGCTATGGTTTCGTTGAAGGATTTCTCTAGGTAGTGGAAGAACGAATCTTTGTGGACTTCTTCTTTGCCTTCGCCTTTTAATGCGTCAGCGTATTTATTTGTTGTTTTCAGCAGTTTTTCTAACTCGTTAATACCAATTACGAATGCCTCTTTCTTTGGTTCATCGTATCGGCGCTTGTTGTTGATGAGGTGTCGGATTTTGTAGAGGGCTATGACAGGTTGTTTTCCAGCGCCTAAGTTAGAAAATTTGGCTGCGGAAGTTTTGTATTCTGTGAGTTGATCTCGCAGATCACCAGCAGACGAGCCCATTTTTCTTAGTGTCTCATCACATGTCCTGAACAGGTCATAGTAAAGAAGTTTATCTTTCCAGTCGATCGGGTTCCACGGTTTCCACGACATTTCTTTTTTGACTCGTGCTGCGATTTCAGAAACCATAATCCTTACCATTCCGGCATCACGTTGCATGAGCGTTTTTGTTCTTGCGATGTGGTATCGAAGCCCGTAAAGTGCGACGCGAGACAGAGTCTTGCTGAAGTACCGGCTTCTCTTGAATCGTAATAAGAAGCTGATTAAAGGAACTCCTCGTAAAGTGTTCAACTCACCGATTTTTTTATCTTTTTGTGCCGCAGCGGAATCTCCGGTTCCCTCGGAAAGAGCTCCATCTACCC
>JABIAA010000068.1 GCA_018656485.1 bacterium
ACAAGAAAAAAAATCTTGCGAGTGTTACGCGTGGGGCGATCACTGCGTACATCAACGAATGTCGAAAAAATGATATTGCCGATCGAAGTATTGCAAGAAAAATAGCGGCACTGCGGTCGTACTTCGGATTTCTAGCAAGGCGTCACGACATTCAAGATCCAACGGAGGACATTGTCACTCCGAAGATGCGACAACTGATTCCAAGGCATCTGACCGAACAAGAAATCGATTTAGTTTTAGAAACCGCAAAAAGTGATTCGTCCCCACAGGGGCGCAGGAATTACTTGATGTTGTATCTCATGTATTCCGCTGGATTGCGGATCTCTGAACTTCTCGGAGTCACGACAGATAAGATAAATTTCGAAACAGGATTTATAACAATCCTAGGAAAAAGAGACAAAGAGCGCCTTGTGCCATTGCCAGATGCGGTAAAAAAAGAAATAGACGAGTTCATCAAAGACAAAGAAATTTTTCCGAGTGGCAAAGGGGGACCAAAGTTTTTGTTTCATCCAATGGGAGAGAGCGGAAGCGAATCTTTGTCGCGACAATCGGGTTGGACTATTTTTAAAAAGGTTTTACGAAGGGCCGGGATTAAAAAACCAGTATCCCCGCATAGTTTCCGGCATTCACTTGCAACACATCTTTTGTCGCGCGGCGCGAACATCAGAGCAATACAAATTTTCATGGGGCACGAAAGAATTACAAGCACTCAAATTTATACTCATATGGATAAAAGCGGGCTTAGAAAGATTTATGACAAGAAGCATCCGCGTGCGGGTTAACTTTTGGTCTATGAATCGTTTGAAAATCAAACTATAATGTTACGCGTGGAAGTTAGCTGAATAACCAAGAAAAACGATTGAGCTATGAGCAACACATTTTCGATCTCACAAGTAGAATTGTCGGCAATCCTTACTGCTACACAACCAATTTGTAACAGAAGGACTGCTTTGGATGTTACAGAGTCAATTCTGTTTCAGGTGAATCCTCGCGAACTTCTTCTCAAGACAACCGACTTGGAAGTTAGTTTGCGTTCAAGTGTTTCAATTGAAACAACATTGACCGAATCAAAAGAATTTCTCATTTCGGGAAAAAGAATCTTTGATGTTGTCAAAGAGATGGATGGACTTTTAACGTTCACTATCGACGATCAAAAAATTCGCATCAAAAATGAAAGTGGGGTTGGCTTTACGCTCGCGATCCGCGAAGCTTCAGACTTTCCTCCGTTTCCAGAGCGGATTGAAAACCTCATGAAATTTGATGCGGACTTCATAATGTCCGTGATCAACAAGCTCGTTTCGGTCATCCCGCAGAACAATGCAACTCCAGCACTAAACGGAATGTTTATCGAAAGCATCGAAAGCGGAATCGCTTTTGTTGCCACGGATGGACATAGCCTGGCTCGCGTACAGACAAACAAGTACACATTGCCAGAAGGGCAGTCGTGGCTTCTTCCTAGGCGCACAGTTGCCGAGCTCAAGAAACTTATTGAGAGCAGTGCATCCAAAGAGGTTTTCCTTGGAGAGTGCAGTGGGCAGTTGGTTTTTTCCGGCAACCACTTCAACTTTTTCAGCAGGGTCATCACCGACAAGTTTCCAGACTACAAGCCAGCTCTTGAAAAAGAAGGATTCCACGGCGCAATGCTTGACCGCGGCGCTTGGGTGAAATCATTGAAGAGAGCCGGTGCATTGCTAGCAGGCAAGTTTGTTTCGACATCCTTCACGTTCAAAAAAGATGTTGTCGACTTACACATTGAGAACAAGGAAGTTGGTTCTTTGAAGGAAGCAGTCAAAGTAACAGACTTTGATGGAGAAAAAGTAAAAAGCAATTTTTACTCGCCATACCTTCTCAACGGGCTTCAAGTTCTTGATGATGATGCGGTTGCCTTCGCAATAAAAAACGAAACTCGGCCAATTATTTTTGAACAAGACAATGACGACTACAAGTTCACATTCTTGGTAATGCCAGTCGCAAGCACACAAGCGTAGGAGAGCGATTGCTGTGGGGATAAAGCACGTACGGCTTGTGAATTTTCGATCTTTCCCGAGCAGCAACTTCGACTTCGATCGCGACATTGTGGTCATCAAGGGCAATAACGGAAGTGGCAAAACCACTTTACTAGAAGCACTTTACTACGGTTGTTATCTTCGTTCGTTCAAAACACGAAGTGCCGATGAATTGATCCGCCACGGGGCCAATGAATTTTTCTTGCAGCTGAGCACCGACAATGACGATGGCGAAACTCATGAAATAAAAATCGGTATTTCCAAGACCGCAAAAACCGCAAAGGTAGACGAAAAACGGATTAAGTCCCCGCGTGAAATTCTCGACTGGCTGCGCATCGTTAGCATGACGGAGGATGATCTCGATTTGATTCGCGGAGCTCCAGAAGTCCGTCGAACATTTCTGAACCAGATGCTCATTCTTGAAGATTTCGTCAACTTTGAAAAAATCAAACGGCACAAAAAAATAGCAATGAATCGAATGCTCTTACTAAACGAGATTCGTCAGCGCCACAGGGGAATGTTGCCACCAGCACAGCGTGAACACCTCAAAGCGTGGACCGAACAGCTGTGGGCTGCAGCAACAGAGATTCAGGCGAAGAGAGAAACTTTTTTGGAGCAACTTTCTCTCGAAGTAAATAAACTTTTATCACAATATTTCATTGGCAAAGACCTTCGAATGTCGCTTCACTATGAGCGCAGAAGAATGGGATCTCACAGAACTTTTGAAGAGTTTTGGAAAATGCATGCGGGCGTTGGGCTTATCGAAGAATGCGTAACCGGAAGAAATACTTTTGGAATCCAGCTCGACAACTTCAGCATTGAGTTTTCCGGATCGAACGCTAGAAACTTTGCGTCGCGCGGACAACAAAAGCTTCTCGTATTTTTAATGAAGATCGCCGGCATCACTGGATGCACCGACGAGTTCTGTATTTTACTTGATGATTTTTTGACAGACCTCGATGAAAAAAGAATCGCCCAAGCAATGGAACTTATCGGTCAACACAAAACCCAAACTTTTATCACGAGCCCAATTCACGCTGGAAAATTTTTCGAAGCCCGCCCCGACGTCCAACACATTACTATCTAATTTTTTTAAATGGCTATTTTAAAAATATGAAATTGTTCTCATAAAAATTGAAACAAAAACAACTCTCACATTTCATTCCGAAATACTTTTAAGCACAAAACAGCACCGTTAAAAAACATTGAGTTTAAGCTTGATTTTAAACTTATTAGTAGTAGAATTGCCTACACGTAGAAGCAAAATAAAATGACCTGAGCAACAAGTTTAAATTCAGCGGCGTTAAAGAAATTTCCAACAGAACTCCTTTCTCCTTTTCCCTGAGCGAGTTTCTCGCTCGGGGAAATTTTTTTGCGTTTGACCTCACGCAATCCATGTGCAAGAATTCGGCAACGGTTTTTGAGCATGGGGGGAAGTGACCGTGCACCGATCATTGTCGCGATCGATTTTTTTGTTCTTCTTTTTTTTAACAACAGCACAAACAACTCTCGGATTCCGATGGAAAGATCCGGAAGGAAAACGGTACCGCGGACAAACCATCCACGAACTTCTCTACAATCCAAATATTCAAAATCGTGTCGCACTAAAACATCTGGAAGACAACTTTTCTGACTACCAACTCCTTCACGGAATGGCCCACTATGCAGGAGAACTTTCGGCCGAAAATCCAGAGGGCAACTGGGAATATACAAATGCAGAAGAATTGCGCTTGAGACTACAAAGGGAAGTCAACCAAGAAATATCAAGAGCTGTCGAGGCAGAGAAAGCGAAACAACGGAAGCGGAATCGGCCTCCCAAAAATTATGCCGGACTTCGATCTGACTTTTTCAATCAACCCAGTCGCCCACGAAGACAGTCAAATGAAAACTTCGCAGGCCTTCGCTCCGGATTTTTATCATCCTCACCACCAGAACCCACGAGAGAAAACCCAGTAGAACCAGAACCTTGGAGCCACTACAGACTTCGTGAAAGTGGACGAGCGGAATTGGAAGCAGCGCAACGGAATCGGATTGTTGAGGAAATGATCAATGCACCATCCTGGCCCCCGCCACCAAATCCTCAGGGTCCAGAAGGATTCGAAACCGAATATGAATACGAAGCAAAATACTGCTCATCAAATCATTCCAAGCTAAAAAGTTTTCATGATTTTTTAACAAGCAATGACACTGGTTTCTTCGTCGGTTTTTTGCTTACTACTTTGTGTGGACTGTCTGAGTACTACATGGTCACACCAGGCAAAGAACTAACAAAAATAGGAAATTACAAAAGAAAAAAACAGCTCGCACGAAAAATTCTCGAGAGACCAGAAACCGTCGCTATTGCCAAGCTACTTAATCGGCTCCACTTTATTTCGATGGCAAATCAAAATATCCCAAACCTAGAAAGAAGGGTGGGAAATATTGGAGTTGAAGTTGCAATAGTTTTAACCGCAGTCGAATACATTTTTGACTTGTCCAGATTCGCAAGGGAAGAACGCCAGGCCTGGGGGAATAAAAAACGGAACCTTCACACATTCGCACTTGCAACTGCGACCATGGCCCAACTCGCTAGCTTGAATGCAATAAAAAAAAGGCAACCAGCGAGGTGCGGGCTGCTAGCATCATCTTGTTTTTTTTCAGAGTCCATCGCTGAAACCTACAAATTATTTTCATCATCACCAAAGGGAAAAAGCGGAATCCCAACAAAAATACTTAAATTTTTTGAGGGATATTATTTGCTGTGCAAAATTCCATATTCAATATGTGGGTGCATTTTGTTTGGACTCAAAGATGGCTTTTTAACCGACCGAATCCTTTAAGGAAAAATTATGAATAAAGTGCTTTTGAGGGACAGATAACTACAGCTGGTTTTTGTTTGACAACATAAAGTTTGTGTGTAAAAATTCGACATCAACAATGACGTTTTTTTAGTGTTTTTTCGAGGTTCCCAAATGCGTAAGTCATTCTTACTACCAGTTATTTTATTTTGCTTCGCATTCTCATTTCATGGAGCTGACGGAACAGAAGCCCCAGAATTGCCAACTTCATTTGGCTTCTTACAATCCGAGGTAAAAAAATACTGGCGAAAATATGAACTGTACAAACCAGAGAATTGGAATGGCATCCAAAACAACTTTGCTTGTTTGGTTGATCGAGAATACGGTTTCACCCTACGTTTGAATAAAGAAGATCTAGAAATAGTCGTTGCCAACGCACTTATACATATATATAAATGCTGCGAAGCTGAAGGAATCGATTTTGATGCGTTTTCGTCGGCATCTGATATGTTTGCTTACTTAATGGAAAGCGGTTACTGGAATAATCTTCTAGAAGAACGTCTGTATAGTATGCAAAAATCCATGCGAGAATCTGGATGGTGAGATTTTCAAGAGTCAAAGCTTACCGTAAAAAATGAATCCTTATGTTGCTGGTTAGATTCCTCGGGAGTTTAAGGGGGGATTGCTTCAAACATAATATCCACTATCGGACGCGGAGTAAATATCACAAACTCTCGGAAAAGGGCTCCCCCACTATCTTCCCGTTCTTTTACCACAAAACCTCCGAGAGCTCCAGCGCAACTTTGGCCGATGCCTCAGTTCGAAGCGGACCAAATCATAAGTGGCAATATTCTTTTTTTTGACAACGGTTTGCGCAGGGAATAAACTCGTCAAATAGCACGGTTCGCGGCACTATTTTTGGGGGGAAGAAATGAAAAAAAGATTACTCGCACTTACGCTTGTCGCTGGATTCTCTGCAAATTTGTCGCCAATGGGAATATATGAAGCTGCCGCTAAATCATATTTAGATTCCTTTTTAGATTCCTTTGTGCCGGCTGATAAAACTCCAGGCGAACAGCGCCGTAAAGATTTTCAAGGAAAGTACTTCTCATTTGAAGCGTGTACAGCCAGAGAAAAACAAGCTTCTAAAAAAGAACACGGGGAACTTCAGTAAAAACATACTAGACTTCCCATAATTTTTTAAAATCGATTCTATTTTCCTACAAAATTTGTGAAGCTATGTGCCACTAGTTTCCGAATAATAGGGGGATACGTTGAACAAATTTATTATTACCGTTGCGACCGTTGGCACCATATATACAAATCTATTTTCCGGATATGAGCTAGATAATTCGTTGCGCGATGTTTTTAAATTGGATTTTGATAAAAATTATTCTTTCTTTGAGCACTCCCCACAAATTGAATACGGTCAAGAAGGTTTAACAATAAAATCAAAGCTGAAAGTTGACGGCTTTTTGCGCCGCCTAGAAGTGGACGAAGACTATCGTGAAAAAGCACAAAGCATTAAAGAATTGTACTGCGATAAATGTGATCTCGTTACACTCCACCAAGGAATTCGCCACTTAAAAAACCTGGTATCTTTAAGCCTGGAAAACAACTTGTTGACCAGCCTTCCCAGGGCAATTGTAGCACTGAAAGATTTAAAATTTCTTTCGATCGCAAAAAACAAATTCGAAAAGTTCCCGGACTGCCTCCTCGACCTACAGTCAGAGCTTGAGGTGCTGTCGATGGACCCGCCCCTGTTCACACAAATGTTTCAGGAGCTTCGGCAATTTAAAAAGAAGTTATCAACTGATTCTATCGACTACAAACCAACAAGCCACCTTCCAACATAAAGCTCAAATCATTCTTTAAAAAAACTTTACACAAAAGGCAAAACTGATAAAGTTGCACAATCTCTCCGTTTCATCATACTTACTATTGGAAAAGCTCGAGTAGCAAGGTTACAATTGTCTTCAATATGATGGAAACCACCCTCCAGAATGAAAATAGATATCAAGAAAAAGAAACTCAGGAACTCATAATCGTTTGTTTATTTACATAAAAACGACAAATAAAAGTTGTTTTTATGTAAATAAACAACTTCGATTGCACCTTTTTTTCAGAATGCTACACTACAAGCCATTCAAATGCTGATTTTTTAGATTATTATTTTGAATGTTTTTTTGGCTTCTAATTAAAAGAAATTATTATGAAAAAATACATTATCGCCCCACTCGTCGCAATCTCCCTCATGGCAGGAAATGCTCAGGCGGAACTAGAGTGGAAGATGTATTCTATCGATGCTCTTGGCACCCTTGCACCCCTCGTAATCGCAACACTCATCAGGTACAGAGTAAGGGCTATCAGCCCAAGTTTTTTTAAGCTCGCATATAAAACATTTAAAAAACATAAGCTTCTGGTCGGAGGCTCAATGCTCGCCGGACTTGTCGCGACACATAAGCTTCAAAAATGGAACTCCGAAACTTCCAAAAGCACCGGTAGTAAAAAAGAGGAAAGTCGCAAGCCATCAGGGCCAGTCGTTCTTCCAACAATAGAAAAATACGGAGCGGTAACATTGCACAGCCAAGCTGAAGTTAATGCGTTTTTCAAAAAAATTGAAACCGACGAAGAATACAGAAAGCAGGCATCCAAGCTCATCGAGTTAAACTGCGAAGGTTGCGATCTAGAAACACTTCCAGATAGCATCGGTGAACTTCGCTTACTGAGAAAATTAAACCTTGAGAACAATAATCTAACCGATTTACCGCTTACAATGGAAAAATTATCTAATTTAAAAAGCTTAGAAGTTATGGAGAATCCTTTCAAAAAAAATCCAGATTTCTTCATAAATAACAAAAAGAAACTTCTGCAAAATGGTATGTACTGTTACCATTATGCATACAATGACGGCAACTTTAGCAGTATGCCAGGCTTCCACATAAGGCTCCGTGAAATTTTTGATGGTCGATATATCACGGCACTTCGAAATGGAAAAGAAGCGAACGAAAACATGTCGCAGGATGAAATCTGGGAAAAGTATGGAAAGTCACATAAATAAAACCCCATAATCTAGTTGACCAGAAATAATGCTGAGGCTTGCCCAATGCGAAACAAGCTATCGCCAATCTATTTGTCAAATTAATTTGCGCTCTCGGCTTTCTTAATTCGCTCGGCAAGTTCTTGATCTTTTTGGTTCCAGACACCACACAAAGCAATCGCTACCGCATCGGTAACATCGTTTCGTAATGTTGCACCGAAGTCTTTGAGGCGTGGAAACATGTTGTGAAGCATGAATGCAACTTGGTCCTTCCCAGCCCCGCCATAGCCTGTCACTGAATTTTTTACAGTGCGTGGTGGAAATTCACTTATGTCTAAATTATTTTTGTTAGCGACGAGATATAGAATTCCGCGGAGATATCCAAGTTTTAAAAATACCTGCGCATTTTTTCCAAGGAATGATGTTTCAATTGCAACGTGTGTAATCGGAAGAACCGTCGCCCTTCTCTTCTCAATGATGTCACAAAAAAAATCGTAGAACTCACTAACTCGTACCGAAAGGTGTTTTTTAGAACTTAGTTTGAGATAGCCACAGTCCAAGATCTCTGCGTGCCCTGCCTGCGCCGTAAGAATTCCGTACCCTGTAACTCCAAAGCCCGGGTCAACCCCAAGCACTGCTCCTTTAACTCCCACTCTAAATCTCCGCTATTCGAACGCTAAATCCTCAAAGCGTGTTGACTCTCCAACAAATCGAACCGGAACAATCCCGGTCGGTCCGTTTCGCTGCTTCCCAATAATTATTTCAGCAGAATCCGGATGCTCTGTTTCTGCATTGTAGATGACATCGCGATAGATAAAGAAAATAACATCGCCATCCTGTTCAATCGCTCCGGACTCTCGAAGGTCGGACAACATTGGACGCTTGTCCATGCGCGACTCAAGCGACCTTGAAAGCTGCGACAACGCGAGAACCGCGATATCCAATTCTTTAGCCAAAGCTTTTAGACCTCGTGAAACCGCAGAAATTTCTTGCGTTCTATTTTCTTGTCGACCGTCGCCACAAATTAGCTGGAGGTAATCGATGACAAGTAAATCGATATTCTTCTGCGCCTTCAACCTTCGCGCACGAGTTCGCACCTCCATGAGCGAAAGCGACGGCGTGTCATCAATGAAAATATTTGCCTCAGCGAGCTTGGCTGCAGAATTAGTCAACTCCATCCACTCGTCCGACGTTACTGATGCATTTCGAATGTACTGATGCGGAATCCTCGACTCCGATGAAAGCATTCGCAAAATCAACTGTTCAGCCGACATCTCAAGCGAAAAGATTCCGACAGCAAAATCTGTTTTCCACGCGTTCAACGCAAGATTAAGCGCAAGAGCAGTCTTTCCCATCGACGGTCTCGCAGCCAAAATTAGAAGGTCACTTTTCTGCATTCCCGAAGTGTACTCATCAAACTTTGCAAAGCCCGACGGAATTCCAGTGATTCCATCGCGAGCGGAACTGATGTTCGCCAACCTCTTGAAAGTTCCCTTGAGTAGGTCACTTATCGAAACAAATGCACTCGTAGAAAGCCTGTTGGAAACTTTAAAGATGCCCTTTTCCGCATCATCAAGGACCTCTGTAATTTCCTTGCCGCCCGTGTCATAACACGAGCCTATGATATCGGATGACGACGAGATAAGCCCACGGAGAATTGCTTTTTCTTTTACAATTTTAGAGTGCTGGTTGATGAGCCCAACCGCAGGAATATCTTGCTGAAGTTCAATGAGATACTCCAGTCCACCAACTTTCTCAAGCATCCCAATAGATGCAAGTTCATCTTGCAAAACAACGACATCCAACCGTTTATTATTTTTGATTATATCGATGATTGCCTGAAAAAGAACCTGATGCGCTGGCTCATAAAAATCGTTCACCAATAAAAAATCAGCAACGGAAAAAAAGTTTTCTTCTTTGAGCAAAATTGCAGAAAGCACTGCCTTCTCCGCAGCAGGACTTGCTGGCAGTTGCCGGGCAACTCGCCCGCTCGGTGCAGTTAGATTTTGTTTTTGCTTTGCTACAGCCCCCACTCGAGACCCTCCCCCGCGCGGACTTCCACCGAACGATCCTACTTTAAAGTGCCGAGACCTTCAACGTCAGTGTCGGCTTTAAGCTTGAGTTGAGTTTAATCGAAACACTGTGTTCGCCAACTTTTCTCACGGCTTTTTCAAAAACAACTTGCTTGCGAACAATGTTGACACCTTCTTTTTTTAGAAGCTCAACAACATCGTCCTGTCCAACGGCTCCGTAAAGCTTTCCGTCGTCGTGCACGCGCTTCTTGACGTTAATGCGCATGTTGCGGATTCGCTCTGCAAGCATTCCAACTTTCGAACTCAAAACCTGCTTTGAGATCACAGCCTTGCGAGACTTTGTTTGAAAGAAGGCTTTGTCGTTGGCACCAACCTTAATGGCAAACCCACGTGGAATTAAAAAGTTTTGAGCGTACCCGTCGGCAACTTTTATAGTGCTTCCTTGCAACCCAACGTTTTCGAGATCTTTGAGCATGTAGACCAGCATGAAACAATCCTTAGTAGGCTTTTTACCACAGCGTTAACTAAAACATCACTTGAGGGTACCAGAAAAGCCATACCTCCTCAAATTTTCCCTTCATTGACCCATAAAAAGAAAATAGCCTATCTTTCCCATTAGAACAGGCTATTCTAGTCAAACTCAATTCACAATTAGGGGCGACATGAAATTTATATCAATAAGCACATTTGTCATCCTGCTTTCTTCGGTTACATCTCCATGCTACGCAGAAGAACCGGACTTTTCAAAAATATTCGAAAACATCGATTTCGGCGCAATTGAACAAATGATCGAAAATAATCCGGCGCTAAAAAAAATGGCCGATAATATCGATAAAGCAATCGAAGATGACGACGATGAAGCACTGGAAAATGCATTCAAGGGAATCCCACCAATGGCGATGCCCGACGAAAAAGCAACTGAATCCCTCGCCGAACAGAAACAACAAAGAGAAGAAAAAGAAAAAGAAATTGCCGAAAGAGAAAAACGAAAATTGGAATCTCGCGGACATATGTTAAAAATTACCGAGGATATTATTGGTCCGCTCAACGCAACAGTGAGGCTCATTAGTCCAATTCGCATGGGTGGAGAACTTGGCGACCGACTCAGCAAAGCGTGCCACAAACTCAACAAAGTACAAAGCATCGTTGAGCAAATGCTCGACAATGAGATTTATGTTGACGAATTTTTTGCAAAAAAAATAAATGAAAAATTTAGTGCCGAACGAATTACTAAACTCAACCGCCGGCTCACCGCAGAAACCGGAACAACCCTCGACGAAGATGAGGCAACCGCAAATGAAGCCGAAGATAAATTTATC
>JABIAA010000069.1 GCA_018656485.1 bacterium
TAATTTTTTAGCCGTTGACGCTCAAAGAAACGTTTTATAAAGTTAACCTCACTTCTACTCAGCTTAACCACCTTCACTCAGTTTTATTTCAACAATACAAACACAACGCACCCTCCAGCATAAAACAAAGGCAAACATGAAACACATTGTTCTTGCAGCACTTTTATTTGTGAACGCCATCGGAATCAATGCCGGCAACTTACAAAGTTATATGGAAAAAAAATCACCGCAAACACCAACTCGCGCAACTCTAGAATCGGAAAAAATGTTCGCATTAGCCCCAACCCCTCCTTTCTTTGAAAATCTTGAAATAAAAGAAACGAAAAGCTTGAACGCATTTTTCTCCCTACTTGAAAAAGGGGCCAAAAAAGAATCCAAGGCTGCAGAACAATACCTGGCCCAAGCGAAAGAAATAACATCGTTAAAATGCGATGAAAATGGAAAGATAACCGAACTCCCACCACAGATTAAATATCTTCAAAAACTTCTAACGCTTGATTTCTGCGGGAATAAATTAGCCACATTGCCAGATGAAATTTCCACACTCAAAAACCTTCGCCGGCTTCGCTTGGCCCACAACAAATTTACAACCATCCCGACGCCAATCCTCAAGCTTGTTGACCTCGAAGAGTTAAACATCTGCGCAAACGAAATTGATAAACTTCCGGATGAATTTAAAAATTTTAAAAAGCTTCAAAAACTCTACTTCGGGGGCTTCAATCTTCCAGCATTACCACCTCAAATTTTTGATTTAGAAAATCTTGAAAAACTCAGCGTCGTATGGGGTTGTGTCCGCCAACTTTCTAGTAAAATTGGAAAACTCACAAACCTCAAACAGCTTCTCCTGTTCAACAACAAACTCTCAGAATTACCGAAAGAAATTGGAGACCTGACAAAACTTGAAACGCTAGAACTACAGGAAAATCGCATAACCACAATATCACCGCATATTTTCAAACTAAAAAATCTTGAATGGCTCGACTTTCGCAACAATCAGCTCATCTCCATCCCTGAAGAAATCCTCGAATTAAAAAACCGTACAGAATGCCGGCTCAAAAACAACCCACTAGAGTATCTTCCATCGTGTCTCTATGGGTTTTGTGAAGGGTTGGTCTTCATAGACGGACTGTTGGGCCCTGAGCCCCCAATTCCCCCAGCAGATAAAACCGGCATGATCAGATTTTCTCATCCTGAACATGTCCGATGGTTTTCAAGAAAATATACTACGAACGATTCCTTCAGAAATGAATTTAAAACCAAAGGACAGCGAGCTGAATTTAGTGGGGCCATTTTGCCAACCGTCGATTCACGCGGCTGCTATGGACAACTCTCAGACAAGCTTTACGGATACAAGGAGGAATTGACACTCGAATGTCATTCTCCCGAGGAAGTAGAACTTTTGCAATCCATCTATGAACAACAAAATGACTTTATAAAGCTCTACATGGAGGAAGCAAAAATCCTCATTTTGCAAGGACTTGGACTTAGAGAGATTCCAGATTTTGTTTTCGAACTCACAAGCTTGGAACGACTTTTTCTCGAGAGAAATTCCATAGAAAAAATCCCAGAAGAGATTGGGCGACTTAAAAATTTGGCCTTAATTTCGCTTGGCGAGAATAATTTACACAGCCTGCCTGACTCACTCTCAGACCTCCCAAAACTTGGCGGAATTATTTTGAGCAAAAACAACTTTCATCACATCCCAATGGTGCTTAGAAAATGCACAGAGCTCGAAGCATTAAGCCTCGACCTCAATCCGCTTGATGACCAGAATGCACCCTTACCACATCTAGAGAATCTCCCAAATCTAAAAAGACTCGACATCGATGATCACCCAACACGACGCCTCTACGCACAATGTGAAAACGACGAATCAAAATTAAAATTCATGCGGCTCATAGGAATTGAACCAAAAGAAAAATAAAGTTTTTCCGGCTCAACAACAATTGACACCCGCAACGACTTTTCATAGAGTTAACCTCGCTTCACTCAGTTTTATTTCAACGATACAAATTCGAAATTATGCAGAATTCAAAATCAAAGGGAACGGTGTGAAAAACTTTTTGATCGCAGCACTTTTATTTGCAACCATCGGTAACGTTAACGCGGGAAATATCTTTTCCCGTGACAACTCCGAAGAGCTTGAGCCCAGCACACCCCCAAAAATAATGCTCGCCCCCAAAAAACTGAAAATACAGTCTAAATTAAAATTTGAGAGCTTCTTGCGTCAGTTAGAATACGATCCAGAATATCGCGAGGCGGCCCAAGGAATTAGAGAGTTAGATTGCAAAGGCTGTGAACTCTCGATGCTTCACCGAGGAATCCGCCACTTAAAAAACCTCGAATCACTAGATCTTCGCGACAACAAGTTCGCAACTTTTTCTACAGAGATTTCTTGGCTAGAAAACCTTGAACAACTCGATTTGAGCAACAATCAGCTTACAGAATTGCCGGAAACGATCTGTGCTCTGCTTAAACTAAAGACCCTCCACCTTGTCGAAAACAATTTCACAATTTTTCCAAAATATATCGAATGGCTTGATCTTGAATCCCTGATTCTTTCGAACAATAATCTGACAACTCTGCCACAGGAAATTATATGGCTTGAAAATCTAAAAACACTTGGCCTCTCAAACAATCAATTAAGAACGCTTCCACCAGAAATTGGAAATCTTAAAAATCTTACGTCGCTTGGTCTCTCAGGCAATCGATTAACAGAGCTCCCCTCAGAAATCTTAAACCTAAATAACCTCCGATTGATAACTCTTTCAAGCCCACTCACATCCCTGCTACAACAACTTTGGAACATGCCAGGAATTAGAGAAATATGGCTAAGCAACTTCGACGATGTCACCAAGCTTATCCCTCCGGAAATCCTACCGCCGGAAACAATTCGCCGCCACACCAAAGAAAATAAATTCACTACCATCGAATGTGGAACGCTACAAATCACAATTGAATCGCAACCATAAAATCAAAGGCAAACATGAAGCACTTTTTTGATCACAGCATTTTTATTCGCAAACACTCTTAA
>JABIAA010000070.1 GCA_018656485.1 bacterium
ATTTCGAGAGGAGAGAGAATGCGATTTAATTTCTTTGCGGTAGCAAGCGTTTTTGTTTTTTCATTTTTTACATTTGGTTTTTTGTTTTGTGAGCCGCCGATCAAGGAAACCAAAATCGTATCTTTAGGAAAAGATCGCCCGGTCGAACTTTCTGGGTCCGCCCTCGAGCGCGTCGAGCGTTTTGACGATCTCATCGAGGACGCAAAGAAAGAACGAGACGGGTTAAAAAAAGATTCTCTCTACGGGAAGGACAGCAAAGAAAATTTTGTTCGTCAGGGCGACGTTGCGGATTTCGAAAAAAAGATTCCATGGCTCGAAAGACAGCGTGAACATGAAGTCATTGATGCAGAAACGAGGGACTTATCCTCAGAAAAAGATCTGTACTACACGTCGCGAAAAAGTCTAAATCGATGGTGGAGCGAAATGGTTGCTGACCGTGTTAAGCGGTTCCAGCGAGAGATATTCGAGATTCGCAAGATTCATGGGAAAGAGCGAAATGATAAACGCAAGGTTGCGCGGCTAAAATTCAAAGCCGAGGAAGACATTGGCTTGATCGATGACGTGGAACAACGCGAAGAGGTTGCACGTGCCGCAACTGATACATTGATTGAAGATGGAACTTTAAAAATATTCCAAGAAGACATTGATAAATTGCAAGGCAAGTATCAAGAGGATCTTGCGTATTTCTCTGACCAGTGGCAACAAAGGATTGATGAGCTTGATGCTGCGTCATCCGACGATGATATCCACAAAGTTTTAGAGGAAGCTGACGACTGGAGAAGTAACGTAAAAGATCGTGAGGCGCGCAGGCTTAATGAGTTTAGTCGTGTTGGTAAGTTGGTCGGTCTGCCGCGATGGGTTGAAAAACTTCGTAATGCGATTCCATTGCCGATTCCAAAGCGACCAGAAATTCCAGAGGTGATGACAAAACCTGTGACTCGCGAAACGATTTTGGGACACGCCGACGGCATCAATAAAAGTTGGGATAAATTTAATTCATTGTCCAAAGAACTTCCTCCTTTGCCTGACAGGTCCATGGAGTTAATTGAAAAAAAAGAGCCTCCAAGGCTTTCATCGTTACTTTCCGAGAAAGAAGATATTGAAGAGCCTCGGCCCGCAGAGCCACAGCTCGTAGAACCACAGCCCGCAGAACAACAGCCCGCAGAACCGAAGTCCGCAGAGCCACAGCTCGTAGAACCGAAGTCCGTAGAGCCGCAGTTGGAGGATCCACCACTTCCACCGCTGCGTTCTCCAAGCGTGAGAAATAAAGTTGATAAAAATGCGCCTAGCCACATGTCTGCAACAAAGAGTTTGATGGTTGGTCGTGAGGCAAAAACATTTCCTCCAAAAATTGACGAACCAAAAAAAGAACCAGTTCTTCCAGCAATTGAAGATGAGAAGTTAGAGGAAAAGTTTCCCGGGTTGCCGGCGTATTCTGAAATTGACAATTTCGTGAACAAAGGGCCACAGAAAAGAGAGATTGACAGTTTCGTGAACCAAGGGCCACAGGAAAGAGAGATTGATAGCTTTGTCGATCAAGGGCCGCAGGAAAGAGAGATTGATGGCTTTGTGCCCGAGGAAGATTTTTTATCCGAACAATTGCCACCAATGCTTCCGCAGAATTTAGACTTTCCATCTTTTGGGGAAGAGCTTCCGCCGGTTCCAGAATCGGTTCTAGAGTTAGAGTTTCCAAAGATGCCTCAAGCTGAAGAAGAATTTGCGCCCATGGAATTTCCTGAGCAGCTTCCGATGATGATGTCTCCTGAGTTGGCGGTTCCGACGCCCGAGGTTCCAGAACTGTCGCCCGCGTTTTTGCCGAATGAAAAACCTATGATGCCACCGCCGATGCCACCAATGTTACCGCAGGGTTCTGGCGGCATTGCTGGATAAAAACTTTTAACTATAAATTTGTTGGCTCGGTGATGCTTGTAGCGCTAGCATCGCTTTGTCATGATTTTTGTTTTCTCAAAAGGGTTTACTCATGAAGAAAATTTTATTGATCGGATTATGTACCGTTGCTTTTTGTTTTTCACATATTGGTGGAGCAGTAACGCCGACTGTGCCTGCCGCATCTGAAAAAGTTACATGGACAGGTTTGAACGCCCAAGGTGTTCAAATAGCAGATTGGATTTTGAAGATTGTTAGAGGACAACGAGTCGCGGTTGAAGACGCAAAAGCAAAGGGTGCCCCAATTCCACTGGCAAAGCAGAAGAAACAAATGCGTGAACAGGTCAAAACGCTTCCAAAAGAATACCGCAGCATGGTTCGGTCTGTAACGATGAAAACAAGCAAGCTCGTCAGGAAGGGGACTGCTGTTGGTGATGCTGAGGTCCAGGCCATCACAGAGACTGTGAAAAATAAGCTGGCACCAAAACCGGCCAAAAAATAATTCCAAGGATCTGTCACATGAAGAAAATTTTATTACTTGGACTATGTACTGCAGCTTTGTGTTTGAATTGTCGCGGAACTGAGGCAGAGCCGGATGCGGTTTCAAAGTCTTCCTGGGTGGGCTTGAGTACTGAGTCGGAACAGCTTGCCAACTGGATTTTGCAAATGGTTCGCGATAAAAGAGCGATTGACAAAGAGGGTGCTGAAACGAAGGTTTCCACAAAGGTTCGCATGGATAGCTGGAACAAGAAAGTTGAACAGGTTCCTGGTTCCAGCAACGTGATCAAGGAGGTTGAAGCGAAAATAAATAAGCTTGTCAGCGAGGGAATGACCCAGGGGGCCGCCGAGGTGAAGGCGATTAAAGAAATTGTAACGGATCCGCGAACCTCAAAAAAATAAAAAAACGACAAAAAAGGTTTTAGCCTTCGGCGTTTCCTTGAACCGCCGAAGGCTTTTTTGTTACCATGAAATTGTAGGAATATATTTCAGGTGTAAAATTGAGGCGATTATGAACATTTTAATAAAATTGTTTGTTTTTTGTGCTTTTATGGCATCTAACTTGTCATCAGTGGCATCTGTGGAATCAGCGAATTCGCTAGGTGACTTCGCTGATTCAAGTCGTTTTTTGAGCAATAAAGATATAAAAAAGATGTCCAAATTTGACCAGGGGGCATCCAAAAGATTCTCAAAGTCGGATAAAGGAAAAGAAAAAGTCGATACTCAAAAGTCATCGAGAAAAATTGTAAAAGGAATTAAAAAAGCAGAAGAAGAATGGGCGAAAGGAGATCTAAAACAACTTGGGGCCAAAGAGGTTCTATTTGATGCTTTGAGTCGTCGAGATGTTGCCTTCCTTACCGAAAAGAAAAAACATCGTAAATTGGCAAAAGAAATTGCTGCTAAGGTAAAGAAAAAATGGAAAAGTCTAAGTGCGCTAAGAAACGAGATTGTACAAGAAGAATTTCAGCTTTTGGGTAGCCTACATACGGAAGAAGTTAAGAATGCTCGCCTCAGAATTCGAAAGATACTGAAAGCTAAAGATTCTGGATTTATAAATGGTTCAGAAACTAGAAAAAGCCTAGAGCAACAAACTACTGATCGAATGTCGGAAGAAGGAATATTTGGATCTCAGAAACGTGAAATGGATTTTATTAAAAGTCGATATAAGCGAGACCTAGAAAAAATCAATAATACTTTTCGTGGGTTTATTGCTTCGCTAAAAGCATATCAAAATGATTTGCCCCGGGCGGAGACTCTTTCTGGCCAGGTTGATACGATTTCAAGATCACTAGAAGTTCAGCTAAAACAAACGCTTGGAATGTTCAAGCAAAAGGGTCTTGATAAGAAATCAATCGGGGTAGAGTTATCTACCAAATCCAAAGATGATGAGTATGTTCGCGAAGGAGATATTTCCGGACGCGAAGAAAAAGAGATTTCGATAGGATTTTAATTCTTTGATTTTCTGAAATTAGCTTTAGCCTCCGGTGTTTTATTGAAACGCTGGGGGCTTTTTTGTTATCTTAAAGTTGTGGGGGGATATTCTTTCTTTCCATATTTTATTCAAGGAGGTTTGTTATGGATAAAATCACGAAATCGGTTTTCATTGCCGTTGTTTTGACCATTTCGGTTGGAACGATTTTTTCGGGTAATGATAAGGACAAAAAAGACGCTTTATTGTCAGATGCCCCAGAAAGGCGCGGATATAGAGATGTGGATTCGTGGGGAGGCACCATACACAAAGAACACAGGGATGGGCTGAAATATACAGTGAAAAAAATAGAAGTGAAACCGAAACAGAACATGGTTTTCGAGCGTGTTAATAAATCATCCCCTTTTTGGTATGGGAAGCGTGATAAGGCGTGGAAGTTATTAAATGACTGGTGGGGCGTTATGCTTCTTGAGCGGCTCAAACGGTTCCAAACAGAACTTGATGCAATTAGAAGCATCCACAAGGCCGAGTTGTTTAATCGGCGCAACGGGTTCCGTGTGAAAATCAAGGGTGAAGAAGATATTGGGGTGATCGAAACCGCAGAAAAGCGTGAGGAAATTGAGCGTGCGGCAACGGATGCTTTGGTTAAAGATGGGGTTTTCGAATCATTCCAAAATGACATTGATAAGCTTAGAGCTTCTTATCACAGAGATCTTAGTTATTTGACCGAGCAATGGCAGTGGAGAATTAATGAAGCTACTGCGACAAAGTCGAAAAACAAAGAATTAAGTCGCATATTAGATGACGCTGAAGATTGGAGGGGTGCCGTTCGGGCGGGTGAGGAAGAGAGAATAAGGCAGCTGTCTGATTTTGAGAATGGTGCTGATTCCTCAGAATGGGTAAAGTTGCTGCGTGGGTCGACTGCTATTCCTGTCCCGAGCGTTAAAGCAGCTCCAGCTTCTAGAGGAATTAATGACGGAAGTCCTGTAAAGATACTGAGGGATCCAAAATCAATATTCAAGCGAAAAAAACAGTAGTAAAAACATAAAAATCCTTTAGTCGTACAAGTGGCATTAGAGTCCAAAGTGGGGCCCGCTGGCTTTGAGCGGGCCTAGAAACTTAAATAATCCTTTAGCCTCCGGTGTTTTATTGAAACGCCGGAGGTTTTTTTTTTATCATGGATGTGGGGGAACTAGGGATAGCATGTAATTTCTGGGGGGGAAGATCCATGCGAGCAATCAGCTTCATTGCGGTGCTCACAATATTTTGTGTGTGCTCAAATATCGATGCGGCCCGTCGACGCCGTGTCACGCCAAAGCCAAAGGTCGATCCAGTACCGATTCCTGTGAAGCCGCCACCGCCAACCGCGGTGCCCAAGAAGGTCGATGACCTCGTTGCGCCAGTGAAGGAGGGTGTGCAGAAGGCCATCGAGAAAATTGTTCCAAGCAAGGCAATACCGGCCCCAGTCGAAGAACCTGAGGTTCCGCAGACTGTCATGTGCGATGACGTGATGATTTACACGCCAGACGGGATCAGGCTCGAGTTTGATCTAGTTCGGCTTGCCGAAATCGACGTGCTACTTGGGATGCAAAAAAACGCTCTTGCCAAAGGTGAGACCGTCGATGGTGTTGTTTCCTCTGGGTTTGTATTTCTCGGAAAGTTTCTCAAGGACCACGAAACGATCCTGCCGCACCTGCCGAGCGATCTCTACAAACTTACGTACAAGATTTTCAAACACGCCGAGATTCGCGCCGATGAATTCGAAGAGTTTCCAGAAAAGTTTATGCCGCTCATGAAATGGATGTATGAGAGTTTTCCGTACAAAGAAGGGTTTTGGGGTGGGAACAAGGATGAACTTGAAATCCTCGCTAAGAAATTTTCTGAGAGGGCCAACAAGGAATTTGTTCCGGCTGGC
>JABIAA010000007.1 GCA_018656485.1 bacterium
AGGCTTACTTTGGTCTGACGAGATAAACCAGGTTCCTGGTTTTGCTGCCGCCATGATTTCGCCGGCGACTTCATCAAGATCGTCACCTAGGACATCAGAGTGTCCGTCTGCGACTCTTGTGAGTGCCATAATTTTTGGATTGCATATTGCTGTTGCGTCGTAGCGACCGCCAATTCCAACTTCGAGGACGATGACCTCAGCTTTTTCTTGAGATGCATACAAAAGGGATGCGATTGTCATGATCTCGAATGCCGTGGCATTTATTTTGTTGAGCTCTGCTTCAGTAAGAACCTTGTCTACAACGTCGGTGAAGTCACGGTTGTTAATTTGCTGTCCGTCGACTGCGAGCCGCTCGTTGTAGGTTAAGAAGTGTGAGGAGTAGGCGACGCCAACTTTGAAGCCTTCTTTTTTCAAAAGCTTTGCAGTAAGGTTGGCCGAAGAACTTTTTCCGTTGCTTCCGCCAATGAGAATCACGTCAGTTTTTCTGGAGACGTGATCAAACAGGGCGTCGAGCGCCTTTGTCCGTTTGAGAACTTCCTCACTGTACTCAATCTGACTTTTTGATGCGAGCAGCGAAATTACTTCCCCGTAATTTCTTCCACTCTCGAGAGGGCGCTTTTTTACGCCAGATTCGGTCGTGATGTTCATCAAACTTCCTTTCGATACTTTTGTTTAAAAAGTAACCCGCGCGGTGCACTGTGCAGCGGCCTTCCTTGGTTACCCTGGCGTTACCATAATGGTCCTACCATCAACGCGGCTCACCTTAAAACTATTCATTTTGCTTGTCAAAAACTTGTTTATTTTATTGAATAACGGTTTTTTTTTACAAAAACGATAAAATGGCCTCCAAAGCATCATACACTATTCATGAGTGAGGTGGAGGTTTTTATTCTTAAAAGGGGGTAAATTTATGGTCGGGGCAACACAAAGTACGGAAGCTTGGAAGCTTTTGTCGAAAGCCGAGAAGATAATTATTCTTGGTCATCGCAATCCTGACGGGGATTCGGTGGCGTCGTGCGCGGCGCTTTCAAGCGTGCTCATGAACCGTGGGGCGGAAGTTGAAATTGTTCATCCGACTGAAATTCCAGCGCGACTACAATTTCTCAAAGGTCCACACAAGATTGGCGAGCACAGCATTAAGCCGGACGTGATCGTGGCTTTGGATATTGCAGAAAAAAAAAGAACATATTTTCCTGAGACGTTCGAAGGGATTCCGCTGATTAACATTGATCATCACGAGTGCAATCCCAACTTTGGCGATTTAAACATTGTGGACGGCAAGGCATCGTCGGCAGCAGAAGTTTTGTATGGGCTCCTCAAAGAGTGGGATCCAAGGTGTGTGACCATCGATATCGCGAATGATCTCTTGTTTGGGATTCTCGCTGACTCGATCGTTTTTCAAACAACCATGACAAGTGCCAAAACTCTTCGAGAATCTGCGGAGCTCATCGACATGGGTGCAAACCTTAGGCGGTTGTCGTTGATCGCGTCTGGAGCCGCTGAGCCTGAAAAATTGAAATTCTGGTCTGAGGTCATTGGCCTTGCCCGTGAAGTTTCGCCAGGACTTCTGTCTGTTGCAATTCCAACTACGTTCATGAAGGAAAAAAATCAGCCGCTAAAAATGCTCGAGGGTTTCGTGAACTTTGCTGCGAGAAATTGCACTGCAGGGGTTGTCGTGGTTTTCTCAGAGCAGCCGAGCGGTGCGGTAAAAGTTTCGATGCGATCGCACGAGCTAGACGTTGCTAAGATCGCAGCAAAGTATGGAGGAGGGGGGCACAAGAATGCTGCGGGTGCTCTCTCAAAGGCGAAATTCGATGAGCTCGTTCCATCATTATTAGCGGAGATTGAAAGTTCTATGTAATTTAGTAGAGCCCAAAAAACAAAGTGATCAGTGCTCCAAGTGCGAGGAACGGTGCGAATGGGATGTAGGTGCTTCGTGATTTTCCAGTGGCGCCGAGGTATGTAACTCCTGCGACCAATCCGGAAATTGCTCCGATGAAAAGTGTGCGCATAACGCCGACTGGCCCGAGGAATGCGCCGACCATGCAAAGCAACTCCGAGTCGCCTTCGCCGAGCCCCTGTTTTTTTCGGATGAGTTTGAAGCAGACTGCAAAGAGCCATGGGACCGCATAACCAACAAAAGCTCCGATTCCACTTTCCACAAGTCCGTACGGAGTCACAGTGGTCGGTGAAAATAAAAGCCAGAGCGGAACGAGGAACAAGGAAAATTGTCGTGGGATGATCATTGCCTCGAGGTCGGTGCGCGTTACGATGATCAATGCGCTGACGAATAATAATTTTCCAATGACTCCGGAAAGAAGTGTGAGACCATGTAGCTGCACATGCTGGATCGCAATTACGCTAAGCGCTACCGCTCCAACAAGTTCAGTTGCTGGATAAAGCCAGCTGATCAGGCCTTTACATGCGCGGCACTTTCCCTTCAGAATGAACCACGAGATAACTGGGAAGAGATCGTACCATGCGATTTTATTTCCGCAGCCAGGACACATTGATCTTGGCGCGAAAACAAATTTTTTATGGAGAACGCGATAAGCTGTTGCACCCAAAAATGAGGTCCAACAAAGTGCAAACGCAACGATTGCGATGAAAAACAGAAACATGGAATGCCTCGGCTACGGCGTGGTTTCCGCTTCCCGTGAGAAGTCGAGTTTTGTCAGAAGCTCTGTGACACGCCGCTCTTTTTCCTTCGCATCATCATAGCGAAAGAAAAGGTCTGGCGTATACCTGGCGTCAATCATTTTTGCCAGTGAGCTTCTCAGTGACGGTCTGTAGCAAACGAGTTTGTCGAATAGTTCTTCGAAAGCATCTCTGGTTGTGTATGTCGAGAAAAATATCGTGCAAATCCCGCCGTCTTTCGAAAGCTCAACTCGTGTTATGAAAAGTTGTGAGAAGTCTGGCTCTGCATCGCATAGCGCAAAAAATAGCTCTGAGAGCTGCCTTCTGAGTAGCGAAGCTTTTCGATCAAGCCTGATTTGTGAAGCACGACAAAGTTTTTTCATTCAGGTCTATACGTTCTCAAGAGACTTTAGAAGGCTTGCCTTGATTGCGCGCATTAATTTTTTGCGACGCTTCTGAGTTGGAGGTTCGAAATAGACTTGACGCTTCATGTCGCGAACAACCCCTTCACGCTCAATCTTCTTTTTGAGCTGCCTGAGGCTTCTTTCGACATTGCCGCCAACGGAGACTTCGATGTTGTAGGTCTTAGCCATTGTTCGGAGAACTACCTTTCGTTTTGCTTAATACAAACGCGATTGTATGACAGTATGCTAGCATTCTACCAGCCACGAGTACTTTGTCAAAAAATGCCGCTCTGGAGGGCCTTCTAAAACGTAAAGCCAACGGTTCCGATCATGGTGTGTGTTCGATACGAATGAATTCCCCCGCGACTTACCTGTGCGCCGATTCCTATATTCAAATCAGGGGTTACGTCGAATAGCAGCCCCACATGGAACATATCGTTGCGCCATTCGGACTCCTCCGCCATCTTTGCTGGGGCGATTGTGAAAAATTCATTTTCTGTTGCTGTGCCGTTTAAAGTTATTTCGTCACGGCGGTGAACTATCCAGCTGTAGTCGCAAAAGAAGTGGGCGCCCTTGATGAAGTCACGTGCCTTCATTGCTACATTCAAATGCCAGGTGTCTCCACGTTTAATTTTTACAGGACACTTCCATGGGTAGATTCCGCTTTGCGCTCGGTCGTTCGGAACTCTGACAGTTCGTGATGCAGTTGATGTGCTAAAAAACGTGTAGCCTCCGCACACGGAAAATTCGACGGTGTTAACAAAATCGAGATCTATTGCGGCTTCGACAACTCCGCCCATGACATCGCTGTTGCCAGTCGACATTGAGTGAATGATGTCCTGATCTTTCAATTGTCCTGTGGGCATTATGATTCCGCCTGTCACGCGCGGACAAAATTTTACAACTTCATCGCCGGTCTTACTCTTCAAAAACATTGTCTGACGAGCGGATAGCAGTGCGGTTACATCTTCGGCGACGACTTTTCGGTATGACTCCATGTTGATACCCAGCTCTTTTGCAATGTCTTCACGATAATCTGGCTTCATCATGTACGTGAGAATGTCGGCATGGTGACCAACTGTTGGGTCGCTTGATGATGTGAAGTCTGTGTTTTTCGTTATGTCGAATGGATCATTGTACGAGGGGGTTATGCGGTAATCGCAAATTCCGCCACGGACAGAAAGTTGGATTCCATCCATCACATCAACGCACACTGATCCTCGGACTCCGAGTCTTTCGAGTTGGTAGTCAACGTCGTAGAATCCACTTGTCTCAAGCGCTGGATCTGGGCGTGCTGTGCTGGTCATTGTTCCGAGGTTATCTCGTGCAGCGTAAAGTCTTGGTTGTGTTGTGAGGTGCACGTAGTGAGCCTTTGTTGTTTCATTGTACGCGGTGCTTGTGCCTACGCCTGATACGGGAATTTCTGTTCCATAGAGAATTCCGAGCCAGTTCCACTTCCCGAGCATGTTGCCGAGTCGCGTTTGTTTCCCGAATTTATCGTAGGCATTTTTAATGCGATGGCGGTATGGCGAAATGTTGAACTCTATGCCTTGCATTCCTTTTTTCAGTTTTTTTGTTTGAATGAAAGATACTCCCGGTCCTGAGACCTGGTGCACAGGAATTGGGTCGCTGAAATTATTTGGAATTATACATTCGACGGAGATGGACAAAAGCATGCCCGCGGCAAACGCGAGGCCTGAAAAAAAATTATCCCGAGGGTTCATGGGGACCTCTGTCATTGGGCTGTGCGTGCCATCGGAAATGCCCGGGACACGCGCGATTTTACACTCCCCAGCAATACCAGTTTCACGGTTTCAGGGTCAAGATATCGGCGTTCCCATGGACATCTCGGGATGTCTCTTGACCGACAGTAGGTTCATGCGGATAGACTCTGCGTGTATCGATTTTCCTAAAAAGGAGTGCACATGAGATTTTTTTATTTTGTCATTGCTGCAGCGTTTGCGATGAATACTTGTAACGGATGGGACAACAAGCTCACGAAGCAGGATGCTAAAAAGTTAAACAAGCTCGTCAACGGCGCAGTGCTTACATTTGCGAAGTCGCACAAAAGTATCAAGGTGAAGAAGCTTGCGAAGCGCGCGATCTCAGCCCAGGAAAAAATTGGCGAGTTCATTGGCTACCTCGAGGAAGTCTACGGTCCAATGGATGGACCTCCAAGGACAGAAAAGGGAATAAAGGCCGCCGAGATCAAAGAAAAGAAGCGGGAGAAAAAAGAGAAGGCGGAGGAGAAAGGCCCATCATTTGCGATTAGTGATGATGTTCCAAAGATTACGCCAGAGCCTGAAAAGCTAGAGCGCATGGCTGATAAGCTTGGTGCCCCGTTTGATAAAGAGTTTGAGAAGCCGGGAGCGAAAAAGCCAAAAAGAAAGGCTCCGCCAAAGCCCGAAGCGAAAAAAACAGAGATGGGTCCAATGATTCCGCCTATGCCAAACTTACCGCCTCTTCCAAGCGCAAAGAAGCCAAAGCCACCAGCTCCGCCAAAACTTGGCAAGAAGAAGAAATTGCCATCGGGAGGAGGATGGGGAGCTCCACCACCACCTCCATTGGGTGCAAAGAAGCCACCGCCACCTCCAGGGCTGCCACCAATGCCTGAGTTGCCGTCGATGCCTGAGTTGCCACCTCTGCCACCAATGTAGGGATTGCGTCACGACGTCTTTTTTGAGAAGCTGTTCAACAATGAGTTTTCTTTTTAGTGAAGGGCGTTTGTGCCAAGTTTTTGTTCGTACTACGTAGCCAAACTCGTGCGCGAAAAAGTCTGGTTCGTTACCGGAAATTTTCGTAATGCCAGTCACGTCGCATTTGAACGTGCGATTGAGGGCGATGGTTCCACATTCGAATTCTTAGTTCCGCCTGATCGCGAAGAAGATTTTCTAGTGCTCATGGAGCAGCTTGGTGCGCAGGGTTGTGTCGTATCCATGGAGAAAAAAGAAAACCGCTTTGCCTTAGAGCTGCTTGGCGAAAAACTCTGAGATCCTACTTAGCGCTTCTTCAGCTCCGATTGCTTTGATAATTTCTGCAATTCCCATCCCGCGTGTTGCTCCGGTGAGTGCGAAGCGGATTGTTGAAAAGAATTCGCGAGGTTTCATTCCAGAGTCTTTTTGCAATGCTTTGAGCTTCCCTGTCAGGTCTTCTGCGTCTAGGTTTTTCACGCTTGTTGCTACTGAGTTGATTGTTGCCTCAGAAATTTCTTGTGCGAGGTCGCTTGGGTGCGTGATCGGATTCTCGAATAAAAATCTGTATTCCCCGGGAAGCTGCGCGAGAGTTTTAAGCTCTCCTTGAACTATTAAAAGTTTTTTTGCGACGGTCTCGGGTTTTTCGGGCGTGATGTTGTCGACGAATGGATGTGCGTATGAGGCTAGGCTTTCTGCATTGATGCGTTTGATCCACTGTTCGTTCAGCCACTCGAGTTTTTTGCGATCGAATTTGATTGCGCCGGTTGATGTGATTTTTTCGAAGTTATAACTCTCTGTAAGTTCTTCGAGGCTTTGGATTTCAGGATCAAACGATCCTCCGACGATTGCGAGATAGTTCACAATTGCGTGCGGTAGAAATCCGGATTCACGAAGGTCGTTGAGCGAAAAGCCACGGTCACGTTTGGACATCTTGATGCCGTTCTCGTTGCACAGCATTGGCAAGTGCCAGAATGTTGGTGGCTTGTGACCAAGGGCTCTCAAGACCGCAACTTGGAGGGCGGTGTTTGAAAGATGATCTTCCCCGCGAATGACATGTGAAATTTGCATCGTCAGGTCGTCGATCGCATTGGCGAAAACAAACGAGAAGCTTCCGTCAGATCGCGTTATCGGGAAGTCAGAAAAGTGTGACATGTCGAAATCTACTTTTCCGCGAGCCATGTCGTTAACTTCGATTTTTTCATCTTCGATTTTGAAGCGCCACAGCCATGGGCAATTTTCTGAAATCTTCTGTTCTATTTCTTCTTCAGCGAGGCTCCTGCAGGCGCGGTCGTATCTGGGGGGTTCTTTCCGTGCAGCCTGTTCCTGTCGAACTTTTTCTAGGCGTTCGGGAGAACAAAAACATTTGTAGGCAACTCCGGACTCGACAAGCTTGTCGAGGTGCTCTTGGTGGATTGCGACGCGGCCGGATTGTTCGTATGGTCCGTAGCTTCCGCCTTGGCTGAATCCCTCGTCATGGAATATCTGCAGCCAGTGGAGATCGTGAACAAGAACTTTTTCAGCTTCTTCGAGATTTCTACCTTTGTCGGTGTCTTCGATTCTCAAAACAAAGACGCCGTCTTTTTGTTTGGCGAAAAGTAAATTCAAAAGTGCGGCACGGATATTTCCAAGATGGAGCATGCCCGTGGGCGATGGAGCGAAGCGTACGCGAATCATAAGTCTTCCAAAGTTTTATATGTGCAACTCACTCGATGATAGAAAAACTCTGTGAGTTAGGGAAGAAAAAGAAAACAGCCCAGAGGATTTGAGCCTTACAGGCTGGCTTGTGATTTGTTAGTTAAAATCATTCATACATTTTTTCAAATTCTTTTTTAAATTTTCTGAGGATCCATTTGTTTATTTCTGATTGTTCTTCTTTTGTAAAGTAGGTGGAAAGTGCACGATGAGATTCATTGATTGAATCTTCCATGAGTGTGAATTCTTCAGTTCCTAGTTCTTCGGTTGTAAGTCTTTCTGCTATATCTACTCGTTCGTGAAATATTCTCACCTTGAGTTCTAAGTCTTTTTTTGCTTGATTTGAGATTTTTTTGCGCGTGGCTTTATTGTGTTTTTTGAAGTTGTAAAAGCCGCAGTACAAAATTATAACTGATGTCCACAATCCGGCAGAAATTAGCTTCCGCTTTTTATTTCCGTTAAAAATTAGTGATTTTAAAATTCCGTCTCGAATAACCCTGTGTGGGTAGAATCCCTTCAGGGCAGAGATGAGCTTCTGTATTTTTGTTTTACCGGCAGCATCTCTCATGCTGTCCATTACTGAGCGAAGAATTATAAGTGATGGCAAGCCAATAATTGCAAATTTTTCTACGAGTGAGAAATTATAACTTTCGTGGACTTGATCTAGCTGTTGTTGCATTTCTTTTAATTTGTTTTTCATAAAACACGGGATATCGTCGAGATCTATTTTTGATTTCGTTCCCACGTTGTTTCCTGCCGCATCGGCATTTCCAGCCATGCTGACTGCAAGGGCTACAGCAAAAAATTTCTTTATCACTTCTCGTGTCCTTGGAATTTTTAGCAATTTTTTTCAATAAACCTGATTCTAATTGATTTCAACGGAGTTTCAATTGTGCTCGAAATTTGTCGAAAATATTGAGGGAAAGGACGTTTTTTTGGAGGAAAAGATACATGTTGTTAAAAAATAGACGTGGATGGCGTTGGAAGAAAAAGAAAGCAGCCCAGAGGATTTGAGCCCTCCGGGCTGTTTTGTGATTTGTTTTGCAAATCAGTTGGGCTGGTTATTTATCCATGTGGATTGCGATTTCGGCCTTTTCTTTATCTGAAAATTCCTTCTCAAATGCCATGTTGAGCCCTTTGAGGAAGCCTTGCTCGAGGCGGATTTGGTTTCCGACTCCGAAGAACTTGCCGCCTTGCTTACAGTCATCTTTGTGTGTTTCCAAAAAATTGTCTGCGTTTTCGATCCAGCAATTTACAGCGCCGGGCATACCACTTTCCGGTTTGAATTTCGCGAGATCTTGTTGGTTGTCGGTTGTTTCAAGAAGGGTTTGCATCTTGGCACATCCGCCCATCATGCTGTGAATTATTCCAATTTTATTTAATTCTTTTTGTGCTTCGTGTCGTTTTTTTATTCCTTGGTATTCTTTGTAGAATTCGTAAATGAAAATTCCAAAACATGTCCACATGGCAACAGAGATAGCTTTTCGCTTTTTGTCTCCGTCGAACATCAAAGATTTTTTCATTCCGTTCTTTAAAAGGCGGTTTGGGTAAAGTCCCTTGAGTGCAGCAACAATTTTTTGTTTTGTGGTGCCGCCATCAGCTTCTTTTGCGTTGTCTATCATTGAGCGTAGAGCTGAGAGAGACACAATGCCGATGGTAGAACCTAACAACAATGGCGATATCTTGTCGCAACAACGATTGTTATCACTTCTGAGATATTTCCTCCGGGCATCCTGATTGCCGTCAAATGTTTGCTCAAAAGCTTTGACGCCAGGAAAATTATGAACTTTAACGTTTTCGCCGCTGGCAACACAAATTCCAGCGCCCATGCTAGCTGAGAGGACTACAACTAAAAATTTCTTTATCATTTTGTTTTTCTTAAATTTATGACAAAAATTCTAACTGTGCCGAGTTTAGTTGATTTTCAGGATGTTTCAACAGTGCCCTCTTTATGGAATCAATCTTTGCCGTTTAGGTCTGTTTATGGTGCTGGGGATGCCGACTCATAGCCGTCACTTGAGCTGGAATCGTCGTCTTGATCGGTGTCAGAATCCTCTTCTGTTTCTACGATGACATCGATTCCTTCTTTTTCGAGGTCTTTTTTTAGTTCATTTGCAAACTCAAGTGGTTCGTCGGGGTTTGTTGATCTATATGATTTTGCGTGCTCGAAAATCAAAGCCAAGATGCACGTCCACATAGTGAAAGAAATAAGTTTGCGTTTTTTGTTCCCGTTAAAAATCAGTGACTTTAAAATCCCGTCTCGAAGAAGCCGGTGCGGATAAAGTCCCTTAAGTGCGGCGACAAGCTTTTTATTTTCGCTTACTTCCTTTGCGCTGTCCATCATCGAGCGAGTAATCGCTAAAGCTGCAAAGGCAGCGACGGAAAGCCACATTAGGTTTTTGTTTCCCATGGTGATATTTCCGTTCGTACTTTTTTTGACGGAAATGACGATTGGTGGGGTTTCAAGATTTATCGGTTGGAATTGTTGGCTAGAAGCGCTGGCTCCAGCACAAATGACTGCTGCAAAGATTACTGATAAAAATTTATTTATCATCTTCTTCCTAGTTGCTGAAAAGATTTTCAACGTATTGGATTCTAACCTGCGTTTAGCTGCTTTGCAAACACCTTTGATGATTCAATTTTTGTTGTTGGTCCGATTCGTGCGGCTGGATTTTTTGTGAAAGCGGGATAGATTGACCAACATCATGATGTGGCAATCCTTGGGAAGGGAACATGGAATTTTTTGAAGATTTTGAGTCGTTGATTGGCAATACGCCGCTGGTGAAACTTGATTTGCTGAGTCCAGCAACATGCTTTGGAAAACTGGAATATCTGAACCCCGGCGGTAGCATCAAGGATCGCTCCGCACTTTTCATGATTAACGCTGCGGAAAAAAATGGGCTGCTAAAACCAGGCGGCACAATTGTAGAAGCGTCGTCTGGGAACCAGGGAATTGCGTTGGCAATGATTGGGAAGTTGCGCGGGTACAAAGTTATCATCACCGTGCCGGACAGGACGAGCAAAGAAAAGGTCGCGACAATTCGTGCGTACGGCGCAGATGTTTTGGTGTGCGAAGATTGCGTTGACGAACTTGGTGCGGGCTATCATTCGGTTGCAGTAGGGCTTGCAAAGTCAGTTCCAGGTGCGTTCATGCCAAATCAATATTTCAACGCAGCCAATATTGAAGCCCACTACAGTACCACGGGTCCTGAGATTTGGCGTCAGACCGATGGCAAGGTCACACATGTTTTTGTTGGCGCGGGCAGCTGTGGGACCATTATGGGAGTTGGTCGCTATGTCAAAGAGCGTAACCCTGCGG
>JABIAA010000071.1 GCA_018656485.1 bacterium
TGCCATGCGGAAATGAACCAACCGGGGAATATCTCTTCGAGCCCATGCGCGGGCGCGCGAACCATTGGGGCCTTGGTGCAGGGCTTGAGTTCTCGTTGGACATCAACAAAAATTTCGAACTAATCGGAAACTTACAAAGCACATATTTTTTCAAAGCCAATGAAATCAGAACCATGGGAGGAAAGCTCGACATCAAGTGCATGGTCCCATGGAATTACTACCACCTTGCCGGTCAAGCCGCAGCAACAAGCTTGGAGCCGTTCGCAAACTTTGCAACGCGTGATGTTGAAGTCAAACCAGGTTTTGCCTACAAGGGACTCGTCGCCATGGGGTACAACGCCAACAATATTTATTGCGACCTTGGATATATTTTCAACGCACAGGACTCAGAGGAAGTAACACTTAAGACTTGGCACAGCGCGGCGATCGGTTTTTCCGACGAAGCCTATGACACGAGCGCGTCTGGCGGATTTGATCCAACCAACACATCTCACCTTAACGAGGGGATCGACATTACCGCCGTCACAAAAAGTGAAGTCGACACTGCATCAGCCACAACACCAGCATCAATCGTTCATGAATTTTACGGAAGCGTCGGCTACAAACAAAACCTACTTCGCGACTATCCAATGTTTTTCGCATGCGGCGGGCGCTACGAATGGCGGGCAAACAACGCATCGATCCCGCACTTTGGACTTTGGTTAAAAGCGGGGATAGCATTTTAAATTCAATACAATCTTTTCAAACTCGCATCAAATGTTGCATTCGTTTTCCCGCACACGGTACCTTGACCTCGATCTTTTTAACTGGGATTTAACGAAAGTTTTACACAGGAGTAAAAATGAAAACGTTACGTGTTCTTGCCGTGGCAGCCGCATCTCTTCTTTCAGTCGCTGTACATGCAGCATCTGAATCACACACAGTTGAAAGCCTAAAAAGAAAAATTGGAAGACTCGAAGCTGAACTTGGAATTGAAAAAGTCCTCAACGAAACTGGAATCCCCAAGGAAAAATATGAGGTTTTGTTCAACGATTTCGAGAAGCTCCGCCACCATTCTGATGTCCTTAAGCACGACAAACGTGAGCTCGACAACAAAATAACTCATCTAAAAAAGTTTGATGTGTTCCGGGAAAAAGAAGCTGAAGTGCGCGAAGGCAAATTAGCTGAACACGCACGGGAGCTTGAATCATCAATAAAAAGTCTGAGCAAAAGCGTAGAATTCGAAAAACAAAAACTTCGACGCATGCACCGCAAGGAAATGAAACTTGCAAGCGCAGAACTAAAAAGCACTAAAGCGAAATACCATAAACAAGAAAAAGATGTTTCTAACTTTCAGAAGAAAGCCATCGATCTCGAAGGAAACCTTAACGCACTAAACCACGAGCTCACCAACAGCAAACACAAAAATATCGAACTTCAATTCAGGTTGGACAAAGAAGTTCAACGCGTTGCCGACAACTACAACGAAGAGCTTGCGACACTCCGAAATGAGCGAGAGATCTTTAAGAAAAAAGCAATGGCAGTCGAAGAACATCAGAAGTCATTGGAATTCCTTCGAGGTTCAATGAAAAGTCGCGACGGAGAAATTATAGAACTCACAAAACTTGCAGACAGCAGCACCGGAATGAAAGATGAACTCGCTGCAAAAGAAGCCTACCTCAACGATCTCTCGGCATACTACAGTGAAGAACTTTCATCGGCAAACCAAAAAATAGCAGAGCTCCATGACATCTCAACGCAGTACGCACATCAACTCAAATCTGGGATCGTCGACAACCCATCATTCGCAAAAATAAAAAATAGAATCGTAGCAAAGAACGCAACAATCAAAAAAGCCGCGAAAACTCTCAAGGAGAAAAACGCGGCAATTGCAGCCATCAACGGGCAAATCATGACCTTCATCAACACTCTGGCTCTCAACGAAAAATCTGACGACGTCGAAGGCTCCCCAATCCGCCACAACCTTCACAAGATGCTCGCCAAAAAAGAACTCGAAGAAATTTCGTTCCAAGATTTTGCGGAAAGCAAGGTTCCTCTGTCAGGCTCCGTCACAAAAATGCTAAAGGCTGACAACAAAATCGTGAACTCATTCATCAACGACGTAAGAAGACGACGCATTGGAAGCGCCCCACAAGTTGCAAAACTTGATCTTCTCGATCGCGTTGCAAATTACTACGATCGCCTAAAACTTGTCGGAACAACCTACAAAGCACTCCTCGCTAAAACAAAAATGGCCAGCTCGCACACAGAACGAACAAAAATTCAAAAATCATTTGAGATATTCAATGATGCAGTCGCCAAAGGATTATGGCTCGAGGAAGAGCAATCACCTCCAGGTGTTGCGCTCAATATTGCACAAGCAGAGGGGCTCAAAGATTTGAAGAGCACGGTACATACGGCACAGAACATTAGCGACGACGCCATGGAAACCGCCAAGGACCTCATGGAAAACATCGACAAGGGAATTCACACCCTACAAAGCACAAGAACCCCAGGATTGTCTCCAGGCGAAATTTCACCGGTCAACGAGCAAGTGCGTGTCGGACTCATCGGAGTAAAAAGTATTTTAGAAAACGAAGACGGCAAGCTCGAAGAAGAAGCAGGAGGCGATGTCCGAAACCAACGCCAAGCAAAACGCAGCGCATACAGTTTTTCGAAGTACACCAAAGAAAAAGAATCGCTTGAAGCACAACGTTCCCGCCTAGCAAAAAACCGCGACCGGCTTTACTCCGACTCCGGTGAAATCTCCAGCAGCAGAATCGCAGCCTATGACAAAAAGATTGCCGGGCTTGACGCTGAACTCGAACAGGTTAACCGACAACTCGCAGCTGTCTCAAAGGATGCCGGACTCAACCTAAAACTCAAGCTCAGCAAAGAAAAATTACATGCACTCATCGGAAAAACTGACAAGGCGATCAAAGACGTAGCACACCCAATTTACAAAAAAGCTCTAGCAAGCTGAAATATCCTTTGCTGGCTTCGGGCAACACGAGGGCCACACAAAACAGATTGGTCCACACAATCGGGGTAAGGCTACGTTGATTTACAGCCAAGTCAACTTCTTGAATCTTATCTTGGACTCATCTGATTCACACTGTTGGTAAAAACGTTCTAACGCTTCGCAATCAGCACTAAGGAATTTTAAACTTTTGACATCATTGATGAGGTGCTGCAACAGCTCATCAATGTTATATATTAGATTTTCGTCCAATAAAATTGTTTCTAACTTTTCAAGTTGCCCAAAAAATAATGGGATTTCTCGCAAACGGTTATTGTTAAGTGTAATTCCAACAAGATTTGTTAGGGTTCCAATCGAATTTGGAAACTCACAAATCTCATTTTCCCCGAGCGAAAGAAAATCCAGCTGATGTAAATTACCTATTGCACGGGGGATCATTGAAATGCAATTTCTTTCCAAAAATAATCGCTCCAAGTTGTCAAGCTCATAAACAAACTCTGGAATCGTTTTAAGCTCGAGTCCATTTAAGACTAGAATCTGAATCTTTTTTGCCATTTTTCGAAAATCAAGATCCAGTTCAAACCTCACCTCAAAAATAGTGAGTTGCTCTTTTGAGGTAAATTCTAATGTCCACAATTCATTATTACAAAGCCCCGAAATCGTTGACATATGATTCCTAAGGCAAATGTCTGGCTCAGGAACACCCTCAAACTGGCCAGAGAATAACAATCCCTGTTTTGCCTTACCCATAATTTGTTCTTTAAAAGAATCATCATAACCTAAGCGCAATGAAATTTTATCAAACTCAAATGGAGACGTAAATTCCAATGCTCCGGGGACATCCAACCAGTGTGGTGTGTAGCAATATCCTGAATTCTCCCGATAATAATCAATCTGGCGAAAACACTTATAAAACAATCGGAAATCGAAACCCAACAGTTCTAACCTCTCAAGTTGTGCAATCTCCAAAGGCAAGTCTTCAAGCTCTTCGTTTCCATTAAGACCTAACTGACAAAGCCCCCTTAACGTCCCAATTTCTTTTGGGATCTCTTCAAGTTCGTTGTTATTTAGATTCAGAAACGTAAGTTTTGTGAGCTTTCCAATTTCTTTGGGAAGAGTTGTTAGCTTGTTGTGTTCAAGATTCATCGACGTAAGTTTTGTGAGCTTTCCAATTTCTCCTGGAAGCGATGTGAGCTTGTTGTCTGAGAGATATAGGCGCTCTAATTCTGGAAGGTTTTCAATTTCTTTGGGAAGGATTGTTAGCTTGTTGTGCGGGATATACAGGTGCTTTAATTTTGTAAGATTTCCAATTTCTGGTTGAAGAAACCCAATTTCATTTCCCCACAAATGAAAATATTCAAGATTCACAAGCTGTAAAGCAGGAGATGGAATAGAAACAAGGTTACAACTTTGGAAGGTGAGGGATTTTAAATTATCAAGTTTTACAAATTCTGGTGGTAGAGTTCCTATATCATACTGATCTAAATAAAGCCGCTCAAGTTTTTTTAATTTTCCTATTTCAGATGGAAGCGTAGTCATTTTAGGCAACCGACTTTCTACAGTATCTGCGCAGTATGTTACGCCACACGTAGATATGCGTAACTCTTTAAGATTTTCAAGTTCTCCAATTTCAGGTGGTAGAGAAGAAAGCGAGTTACTCTGAAGATATAAATACTCAAGATTTTTAAGTTGTCCTATTTCGGGGGGAATACAAAAAAGATTCTGACAACATAAAACCAATCGTCTAAGATTTTTTAGCTTGCCGATCTCAGGTGGAAGAGATGTAATAAAACGACAATAAAAATTCATCTCTTGAAGATTTTTTAGTAATCCAATTTCTGCAGGCAAATCTTCAACACAATGACAACGACTCTCAAGCATAACTGTTTTGTCGACGACTCTTCGGAAATACTCTTTATCTTCACTGGATTCGTCGGAATCGGCACATCTTTCGAGCTCAGAAAAAAAATTGCTACATTCGTCACGATTATTTAAAAAAACATCTCCATTTTTTGAAACCTTGTAAATCTCGAATGCTTGAATTTCGCAAGAAAAAACCATTGTAAAAATTAATACAATCATATTTAACCGCGACACGTAGAAAGTAGCTTTTTCATTCACAATAACAAACCTTGTTTTTTCGGCACAAAAAAAGCAGAAAATTAACGAACACATTTTATTGATTCTTACGAATAAAATCACACGCAGCATACCCCAAATAAACATAACAAGACACAGTTAACTGTTTTTTTAAAAAACACAGAATTAGCCACAACATAAAATACTGCAATCCACTTGATTACTGTTTTCCGATTTGTGATCTTTCATGCCTAGAGCACCGGAAGTTCATCACGCTAAATTCTGAAGTTGTAAAGCACTTAAAAATAGAGTTTATTGTTAAAAATAATTGACTCAGGAATTGCTGAATTATAAGTTGACGCTCGATTTCATTTTTTGTAGAGTCCAGCAACACAAACAAAAAATCAAAGGCAACAACATCGTGAATAAAATTATCCTGCCATTTTTGCTTGCAGTATTTTTTACAACTTCTACACATGCGAAGGTGGAGGCACCAAGAATCGCTAAAAACTGTATCGACGAATTTGAAGTATTTATCGAGGGGCAAGAACAACTGGACGCATTTTTTGACAAAGTAAAACGAGGGAAACAACAAAATGCATACTACAGTGATAGAGAATATTATTACAATTCAAAACAACTTCAAACGCTTCGCGATGGCTGGTTCAATATATCCCGAAGAAATCAAGTTGAGCAACTGCCCAAAGAAATTGGAAATCTTACAAAATTAAAGTGCCTAGATCTCTCAAACAATCAGCTAACAACTATTCCCAAAGAAATTAAAAATCTTACAAAATTAGAGCGCCTATATCTCTCAAGCAATACGCTAACAACTCTTCCCAAAGAAATTGGAAACCTTGTAAGTCTAGAATGGTTGAATCTTGTGAATAATAAGTTTGAATCGATACCCAAAGAAATTAGAAAGCTAACAAAGCTTAAGTGCCTGGATCTCTCGGACAACAAGCTCACATCGCTTCCAAAAGAAATTGAAAAACTTGCGAATCTTGAGCATTTATTTCTCTCTAACAACGAGCTAACATTGTTGCCAAGAGAGATTGGAAGCCTTGTAAGCTTAACATCGTTGCATCTTGAGAATAATGAATTTGAATCGATACCTGTAGAAATTAGAAAGCTTACAAAACTGTCGTGGATATACTTAAATAGGAATCCAATTAAGTATATTCCATCGGAACTTAAAGAATGGCGACCTTATTTATTTAGCAAACTAGGTGGGAATGTTTTTCTTCCAGTCCCACAGTCAGATTGTGGATTATTGACACTTTCTCATCCGAGAGAACAAGTCTGGTTGCGCGATGAATGTAAAAGAAATCCAGAGTTCAAAAAACAAATTAAGCGTATCGAGTACACGGAGCTTCTAAACGAAACAGTTCGGCCACAAAGCTGTAGTGTTGATTGTTGGCCTACGGATGCGGGTTCGTCTATTGAAAATAAAGTTACCATAGTATTTGAGTCACGCGAGCA
>JABIAA010000072.1 GCA_018656485.1 bacterium
CATCCGCTGAACGACGGAACGCATCTGAACTTTTGCATCGGGATCTCTTTCCCAAACATCTTTGTAGTTCACAAAAACCGAATTCATAAGCGCCTTAACATCACCATTCCCTCGGATACTTCCGTAGGCTCCCGCCGAAAGCTTTTGGAGCTCAGAAAGCAAAATTCCAGGGTCGCCGATTTGTTCAAGCCGAGCAATCGCGGCACTTATCGCCTTGTCATCTTTGCCCTTCACCGGCCCACCTTTGACGGTGATCATCCCCGAAGAATCAATAACAACGCGCTTCGAAAGTTCGCGATTTGCGCGAATCGCATTAGTTATTTGTTTGTAGAACGCCTGGATTTTCGCATCATTGTAGTGAGATTGCAAAAACTTTTTCATGACCACCGCAACCGAAGCTGCAAGCGCAGGATTCTGGTACTGCCGACCAGCGAGAAATAAAAGTTCGCGACTTTCTTTTTCGCTCATGTCACGAACAACAACTTTTCCTAAATTTCGAACGAGTGCCTCAAGCTGTTGATATTGCGACAAAGCAACACCAGGCATCGCCATCATTGGAGTTTGCATCCCGTACATCGAAGACATCCCCATGCCCTGCATGCCCATCATTGTTGGATCGGTGTAACCCATTCCCATTCCAGACATACCAAGCGCGCTTGTGCCCCCGTAGCCCATTCCACCATAGTTCATCATTGTTGGGTCGGTCATTCCGTAATTTCCATAAGCTCCCAAATTGGAAACCGGAGTCATCCCCATTCCCGTCATTCCCATGCCGGAAGAATCGTAACCCATGCCCCCATAGCCCATGCCGGTTGTTCCATAGCCTGTTCCAGCCATTCCTGCCCCAAACGCGTTTGTACCAAGCATGCTTGTTCCATAGCCCGCGCCGTAGCCGGTTGCGTATGGATTCATTCCGTACTGCTGCATTGGATATGCCGCAAACGCTGAACTAAAAATAAAAAATGTTACGACGATGCAGATCGATCGCGCCAAAAAAGTTCTCATCACTTCCTCCTTAAAAGCTCGTTTGTCCGTGATTTTACAGGGATTAAACACGCCGCTACTCTATGAGGGATACAAAGAACAAAACAACAAATTGGTGAAAAACGTGTGCCTCATTTCTAAGAAATACCCTGTGACCTGCCACACCCAACACGTAAGCACTGGAGGTGTGTTTGTCGCAATCAACGGAACATCGAGCAATGGCGAGAATTTTATAGCCGAAGCAATAAAAAGAGGCGCGATAAAAATTATCGTGCACAAATCATTCGATAAAAAAAATTGCATCCACGGAGTCGACTACAAATTCGTCAATGACACAAGAATCGCACTAGCCAAAGAGGCGGCAAAGGCCGCAAGATCCCCAGCAAAGAAGTTGAAAATATTCGCAATAACCGGAACTAAGGGAAAAACAACATCAGCCTGGATGCTCGAACACATTTTTAAAAAAAATAATTTTAATCCCGCACTGTTAAGCTCCGCCGAAAATCGCATTTTGGAAAAATCGGAATCCGCCCCACTCACGACCTTGCCAGCTGACTACATCCAACAATTTTTGGCGGAGGCACTGCGTTGCGGTGTCACGCATGTCGTCATGGAAGTTTCATCACACGGGCTCTCGCTAAAGCGGGTTCATGGCGTAGAATTCGAGGCTATCGGATTTACCAACCTCGCGCGCGATCATTTAGATTTTTACGGAACAATGGAAAAATACTTCGCTGCGAAATTAGAAATTCTCGACCATCTCAAACCAAATGGACACAGCGTTGTCGGAATCTCAGATGATTGGGGCAGAATTTTTTCTGACAAAAGCACGAAGCTCGGCTTCCGCACCGACACCTTCGACCATGAATTCTCATGCGAGCATTTCAAAAAGATCAGAGAGCCATTCAACAAAGACAATGCCGCAATGGCCATAAAGCTCGCAACGGCTGCTGGAATCGACGAAATAGCGGCCATCGAATCGTTGAAAGATTTTCCCGGAGTTCCTGGACGGCTTCAGCGGCATCGGATGAAAAACGGCGCAACAGGGATCGTCGATTTCGCACACAACCCCGTAGCAATGGAATCGGTCCTCGCTGCGCTGCGCGAAGAAACGGATAATTTAATTATCGTCTTTGGATGCGGCGGATGCAAAGATCACGGGCGCAGACCGCGCATGGGCGCGATCGCTTCAAAGTACGCTGACAAAATAATAATCACGAACGACAACCCACGAACCGAAGATCCCAATGTAATCGCCCAAGAAATTTTGCAAGGGATCCAGCTACGAGAACAATCAAAAATAATTATTGAGCTAGACCGCGAAACCGCCGTGTCAGTCGCCGCATCAAATTCACAAAAAGAATCAATCGTTGTGCTCCTTGGCAAGGGAACCGAAACCTATCAAATCATTGGAACAGAGCGGCTTAACTTCTCCGACTGGAATGAAATCACAAAGTTTTAAACTTGAGAAAGATCAGGAAAGTGCTTTACAAAGGCTCTTTCCGCTTTTAAACTTTTACAGAATGTCGCTTGACGAAAATTTTTTTAATTCTAACCAAAGAGAGTCTCTGTGAACGTGTCATACCACTTCGCCGCCTACCTTGCCGTCTCCCTAGTCGGAATCGCGGTCATGCTTATTGCCATGAAATTTGTGTCGCATATGTCGAGCCATGACGAAAAAGCAGAAAGAATTGCGACATTCATTCGCGAAGGCGCAATGGCCTTCCTTCATAAAGAGTACACAATCCTGACTGGCGTCATCGCATTCGCAGGAACAATAATTTTACTCGCGCTCAGCTGGAAAGCATGCGCCGCCTACGTTGCGGGAGCACTCGCATCAATGTTTGCGGGCTACATCGGCATGAAAGCCGCGACCTACGCAAACGTTGTCACGGCGATTACTGCCAGGGACAAAGGCGAAAAGCCTGCGTTCATTGTCGCGCTGCTCGGTGGCTCCGTTATGGGATTCGCAGTTGCAACGCTCGCACTTCTGGGACTTGGAACATTTTTCTTCTTCTTCGTCGACTACGTCCAGTTCGATCGCTTGATCACATGCTTCGCGATTGGCGCAAGTTCGATTGCACTGTTCGCACGTGTTGGCGGTGGAATCTTCACAAAGGCTGCTGATGTCGGCGCTGACCTCGTTGGAAAAGTTGAAGTCGGAATTCCTGAAGACGACGCGCGAACCCCTGCGGTTATCGCGGACAACGTTGGTGACTGCGTTGGTGACAC
>JABIAA010000073.1 GCA_018656485.1 bacterium
ATTCAAGCGACTTCCCACGAAGCAAATCCGTCAGCCCCTGTCCGCAATGTAAACTAGATCCACATAGCGCGAACAAAAAGACGATACTACTAATCGTACGCATATTAAAACCAACCCCACAGAGAAAAAGGCCCCACCGCCAAATATTATCACACAGCGAATTTATCTAAGCCAGCTTTCCCAGTAAAATTTTGCCGAGCATGTTCAATTATACATTCTCTTCGTGACATCGAATCTCTACAGAATCGGCTAGGCAAGAAACCGCCTCCTCACATAAAAAATTTCCAAACAGAGTCACCACAGACCTATATGCATCGACCTTACTGTTCAACGGAAAAATCACAGAATCATTTTCGTCTGACATTTCGAGAAAAACTTTTCCACGAAAAACAAACTTCGCAGGCGCAAAGTTGTAGCTGCAACCGAACTTTAAACTCCCCGAATAGTTCTTATTTCCCGCAAGAATCAATGTCGCATCTTTCCTGATGACAAGATCCTTCTGATCCGCAACTATAAACCTACTATTTTCAAAAACAAGCGTTCCGCCACGAACATTCATAGAAGCACCACGACACATTTTGAAATTGGAATTCTTAAAAATAACTGAGCTCTGAATATCAAGCTCTAACGGAAGCATTCCATTCACAATGACAACCACTTCTGTGTTGGTAACTGGAAAAGAAATCGTATGAATCCCCGCCTGAACAAGCCTAGTGACGGTTGGCTCATCAAGCGTTATAATCTGAACCCCTGGACATGGACAACATACCCCTTTGCCCCAAATGATAAATCCACAGACAATTCTCGGCGGCTCCCATTCATTTCCAACAACCAACGCTCCGGTATTTTCAAAAACGGAAAATGAATTAACAGCACACAAAACCAAACACGAAACCAACATGATGTTCTTCATGAGAAGATCCAGAACTTAAAGGGAAAAAGCAGAACCAAGCTGCCACAGATTACGGAAGTCTAAACGAAAAAAATTACTTCGGCATCAAAAATTTTCATTGCCCCAAAGCTCTCGAAAATTGAAAGCTAAAAATTACGAATAAATATTTTGAAACAAAGTGTTTTTCTCCCACAATTTGACACGCACAAAAACGCGCCTAGACTCTTCATTATGGTGCCGCCGAAGTGGCGGAATTGGTAGACGCGCTAGATTCAGGTTCTAGTCCTCTTTTGAGGGTGGGGGTTCGAGTCCCCCCTTCGGCACCACAAGCGAACGCTTGACCGTACGGCCACAGGCATAGCCTGGGCCTGGCCCAGACACCTTAAGTCTGAATAATCAACTTACTTTAACAGCTTTAAATTCCCCAAGGGGCGGGTTTCACGCGATTCCAACGGACAGATTGTCCTAGTTCAGGAAACTAGAAATTAGGCCGTGAGTTTCCACGTAGATTCTTTTTCGAGGCAATGTAAAATGCAGAACAAAGCAAAACAAAACAGAACACAGTGAAGTTAAATAAAATTACCAAAGGTGATTAAATAAAGCTGAGTGTAACGAGGCTAAATAATGCTGAAGCTTGCCAATGCAAAATAAAGCAACCAGAGGGAGGCTAAATAAAACCTCACTGCGCGGGAAAATACCGCCGATTTCTAATTTGCGGAATACGGCGAACCGCCGGTTGGAGTCGCGGACGTGATCCCGCCGGTTTTTAAAGTTAAAACAAAGCGAGCTATCTTTCTAGCGCATCTCGAGTCTGGCCGGTACTGTTCGGAATTTCAGGAAGCCAGTGTACTTTCTTTTTTCGCCCGCTGGATCTTTCCCACTCGTTTGTACTCTCGCGCGCCGTCAACCCAAGCTTTCTCCAATGATCATCCTCATCATCTACCCTTTGAATAATAGATTCATCTGGACGCTTGATGTGTTTAATAACACTAGCCCACAGATCCTTCGCCCGCTGTCCTAACACCCAATCTCCGACATCACTAAACACCCTGTTAAACCCAGACCGAATAGGCATAATCTGTTTCGGGAAACCAGCTTCAACACCAATTCCAATGTACAATTCTGTCCCAGGCCTTCTTATCTTTTTGTCTTCATCAACTTCCGCGGCTTCTGCACACGGCATGTTTTGTATTATGTCTACAAACAATTCAACTGCATATTTATCCAAGGTCTTGATCCACAACAAAACTTTTCCTGCAAATTCTAAACTTCCATGCCGAATGTCACTGTTTATTTTTCTGAACATATCAAAGTCACGATTTCTATCCCTGCAATCAACAACCACTGATGCATCGCGCAACCTTAAAAAGCTGTTTCTTTCGGAAAGAATCGAGGCAATAAATGGAACACCAATATCGTCTGCATGCGGACCAACCTCAACAAAAATTTTACGCAGCGCAAGGCTACCATTCAGAACAAATCCTCCATCACCAGAAAGTCTGAAGGTACTCATTCCTTCTCTTCCAGTAATTTTGACACCTTGATCAACAAAGATATTCCGGTTTATCAAAAAAGTTCGGCGAACCTTTGGCAGGACTTTTAACACAGACATTCCCCCGCGCCCACCCGGCCACAAATCAATTAATCCTGACTTGTCCATGTTGTGAAAGAACGTACCCGTCTGGTAAACCCCTGGAATAGATTCAGATCCTGTTTTTCCATACAATGCTGTGAACTCATCTCCATCTTTCCATAACGCCTCCTTGGCCGGGATGTTAGGTAGCACCCAGTCTCGACGGTAAGACGTCTCACGCTGCTTCAACTTGCTGGCATCGGCTACATTGTCTGGATCATCAACGCTATCGACGCCTTCAATAATATCGCTAGGTTTAACCACATTGGTATTATCGACGGCTTCGGGAAGAACCTTAGGACTGACCACACTAGTACTATCGACAATCTTGGCTGCTTCGCGAGAAAAACAATTCGAAAATACGGCAATCACAGCGACGCCAGCGACGAACGAAAGTCGTCGCAGAAAAATTTCCAGGGACATGATCCCCCCAATCACCTTCCCGGAAATAAATTTTATCTAACCTCATATTGGCAGAAACGCCCTTTGTAACGCAAGATTCCGCATTTTTAACTTATCCAAACAAAGCACCACGCAACTTTCCAACGATACAGACACAACGCTAAATCGCACCAGCCAGCCACCGCCCCCAAAAGCACCACTACAATCACACATAAAATTTCATCATTCCGCTAAAATATATGAAAAAAGGAACAGAAAAAACCTTGTTGGTATAAGCCTTGTGTGTTTAAGGCGGGTGTTGTATATTTAGAGAATGGATTTGAGCGGGTGGCGCTCAGCTTATTTGAGAACTTTTATTAAAAGACCGAACTATGTCGAAGAAAGATTACTACGAACTTTTGGGCGTTTCAAAGTCTGCATCGAATGATGTGATCAAGAAAGCGTACCGCAAGCTCGCGCTGAAGCATCACCCTGACAGAAATCAAGGTGACAAGGCGGCTGAAGAAAAATTCAAAGAATCGACAGAAGCATATGAAGTTCTTTCCGATAAAACAAAGCGCCAGCGTTACGATCAATTCGGTCATGCCGGAATGCATGGCGGACAAGATTATCACCAGTACAGCAACGTAAACGATATCTTCGAAAACTTCGGTGATATCTTCGGATCGATATTCGGTGGTGGTGGTGGTGGATTCGGACAAAGTCATCAAAGAAGAAAATCTGGACCAACTCCACAAAGTGGACACGACCTCGCTCAAGAAATCTCAATCACTTTTAAAGAATCATTCCTTGGAACCAAAACCGATCTAGGAATTTATCGCTTCCACAGCTGCGCAAGTTGCGGTGGAAACGGTTGCAAGGGAAATTCAAAACCAAGTTCATGTTCATCGTGCGGTGGATCCGGCCAAAGGGTTCAGCAGCAGGGCTTCTTCTCATTCGCACAGCCTTGCAGTCCATGCAGTGGGCAGGGTTTCACAATCGATAATCCATGTCACGAATGCCGCGGTCAATCGCGAGTTCAAAAGCACGAACGACTCAGCGTTAACATTCCCGCCGGAATTTATGACGGCGCGCAGCTAAAACTTTCTAACAAGGGTGACGCCGGCATTTACGGCGGACACGCTGGTCACTTGTATCTCAAAGTCCGTGTCATGAACGACAAACAATTCGAACGACGCGATAACGACCTCACAATGGAATTGACTTTGACCTACCCACAACTTGCACTCGGATGCCAGATCGAAGTTCCACACCCAGACGGAACTCGAGTCCCAGTGAAAATTCCACAGGGCTGCCAAGTCGGGAAAGAAATAATTGTCCCGGGACGTGGCTTCCAAATTCTTGGACGAAGCTCACGCGGAAATTTTGTGATCATCGCCAAATGCAGCATCCCAGCAAAACTATCCACAAAAACCAAAACAATGCTCAAAGAATATGCCGAAGCACTCGAAGCCGAAAAAACCAATGGCGGCGGCTTTAGCGGCTTTTTTAAGAAGTTTTTAGGTTAACCCTGCTAAGTCCGCTGACTAACAAAAATTTCGCGTTTTTTCGCGTTTTTTACCCGATCACATTCAGGATGTAGCAAAATCCCACCTTTCCCACACGTTTTGGCCCTTGGCTCCAGGGGTTTTTGAAGCCTTCCTCCATCGCCAGTAGGCTGGATATGTGCCTTGGAAAGTGTGTGTTCGAGGGACATGTGTGTGGAGAAACGTGGAGGTTTCAACAATGTTCTTTCAAAAAAAGAAAATAAATTTAATAATCGCAGTCACAATGTGTTTTTCAATTTCAGCTTCTATTCCGTGTCTCGGGATCGATGAAGGTCGCTATGTGACCAGCGTCGATGAATTTACAATTGAAGTTCCGAACCAACAGCAAGCAGCACAACAGGCACCGCAACAAGCTCACCATCAGGAACCCCAACAAGCACCACAACAAAGACAACAAGCCGGAGACGACAGATCCCCTGTCGGAAAAGTTTTAGACAAAGCTTTAGAGGTAACACATCCAATGAGTTTCTTCGGTGGCGACACAGAAAAAAATCTTATTAGCGGAAACGTTCAGAACATACTTTGCAAATTAATAGGTCAACTTGCAGGCAAGGCTGACCTCGGCGAACTCAAAGAAGTTCCTCAAGTTCAAGAATTGTTAGCGGCAGCATCGCAAGGCAAACACGCGCTTCAATCCAAAGTTTATGAAATCGTGACAATGTTTACACAGCAGGCAACTGGTGGTGTTGGCAACGAACAAGCCGTTCAACTTGCAAGCTTTGTTTTCACAGCACTTGAAAAACTTGGTGATGGAGTCGCATCTAAAACCTTGGATACCGCAGGAAACAAAGTCTTAGAAAAAACTCTCGGCGTTAAAAACGTTTTCCAATCAGAATCACTCGACAACCTAGTAACAAGATTGCTTGACGGTGACAACATAGCGATTCTCGCGGGGCATCTAGCAGGAATAAGCACAGAAAGATTTTCAAAACTCTTACAAAAGAGTGGGCCACCCGCAACAGAGGACGAAGTCAAAAAAATTCAACAACTCTTTAAACACAAAGAAAATTTAGAACACTTAAGAGACTACGCAAGCATCCTTGGAAACCTTCAAAAGATGCGTAGTGCGGTTTCGATTCTTCGCGCAGCAGCTCGACAAAAAACTTGGAAAGAAAAAGCCGAAGTAATTCTTCGACAGGATAACGGTTTGGTCATGGGCGTTCTCAAATTACTACATCAATACAGCAACGCAACAAAACTTCTTGAAAGAAATATTGCTACCGCGAAGCTCGCAAACAAAGAAAAACCTGGCGAATTATCACTGCCCAAAAAAGCGCTCGCAACACTCCTCGAATTAACAAGCGTTCCAAACTCAATGGTCGATGCAATCACAAGAAGCACAACTGGAAAAAACTCTCACTTGGTTAGCATCGCAGAAACGTTCGCTCACGCGGCATACACATATTCGAGTACCAAGAAAGGAACGCGTGCATTATCAAAACTCTGTAGCGCAATTCCCCAACTGAGCAACTTTATGTGGTTTAACGAAAAAACCGAAACCATCGACAAAGAACACGCAAACCACCAAAAAATAATGGGTGGACTTAAATGGATCATGCCAGTCGCCATCTACGCCGCACGCCATTGCAAAGCACTTTACACAGCGGCAAAAAACAAACAAATCGAACCGCTCATCACTGCACTCATGGAAGAAATCACACCTGCAGGACAAACCGGAGCAATGCAGGAGCAAATCAAACAAGCAATGCAAACTGATGGCGAAAATAAATTTGAAAATTTCGTTGACGACAGCGAAGAAGAAGAAAGCGAAGAAGACATAGAGGAAGAAAAAATATCCGACGAAGAAGAATTGAACGGAGAGAACACAGACAGAAACCTAGGATTGATCGCGGGCTAGGAAGGCTGAGCCTTCACCCACGGTCCAGCTCAAGTACACACAAAATTAACAACCGGTTTGCAGAATACAACACATGGGGAGCTCCACTCTCTTCCCGCTGGTCAGAGAACAAAACAATTGGACGGAGGAAACAGTGGTCAAAATCTAGCGATTGATCATGGGCCAGATTTTCAACCAAGTACCTCCTACCACACACAGCGAGGGCCAGGCTAATTTAGCACGGTCCTCGTTTCTTATTTCATATCCGACGAACATCGGGAGAAGGGATGATTCTCCCTTAGAGTTTTGTGTTTCTCAAGAAAATAGATCTAACAAATGTCCGTAGCG
>JABIAA010000074.1 GCA_018656485.1 bacterium
CCACCGACCAAAAGCGAAATTGATGCAACGATCAAAAGCAGCAGGCGCATGATTCCCGACGATTCCTTGGCAGCCTTTGCGATCGAATCCTGATCCCAAATTGTAAAGTCATCTGAATCTTTTTCTTTTAGGTGGTGGAGTGCTCTAAGAATTCTTCGAGCTTGTCGGATCAAAGCCGGCATTTTTTCTTGATCTTGTGCCTCTATGTTGATTGAGTGTATGTATTGTCCCCACGGGTTATCCATTATGTATCGCCGTGCAGTTGTAATTGGAAATATACAATCAAAGTCAGGATCGATGCTATTGAAATAATTTTCGATGTGTTGCATTACGCCGATTACCAAGAAGCTTTTTCCTCTGTGTTTGATGTATTTCCCAATTGGATTTGCTCCCTTGAAGAGTTCTGTTGCTGCTTTGTATCCGATCACGACGACACGTCTTTTGTTTTTTATATGCTCAGGAGTTAAGTTGGATCCAAGGATAATTTTTCGTCCTAGCATTTTTATAAAGTTCGAATTTCCTGATTTGCATTCGCATTTTATAGTTACTCCGTTAGCTTCGAGTGTTCCGCTGCCGTAGATTACCGGTGAGGCGCGTCTTATGTTTTCACATTGCTTTTCGATTACTTCGATATCATTTTCTTTGAGCGGTTTTGATTTTCTACTTTTCCCTTGAATTTTTCCCTGCTGAATTCTGTTGCCCGCCTGAATGACAACAAAGTTTTCGCCGAGAGATGCAACTTTTTCTTGTAATTTCTTTTGTGCGCCGGCTCCAATTGCCATCGTGGCGATAACTGCGCCAACCCCTATGATTATTCCAAGCATTGTTAAAAAGGTTCGCCCTTTGTGGTGACGCAGCGACCGCAGGGAAATTTGCATAAGCATTTTGAATGTCATGGTCGTGCCCTAAAAATTACTGAAGGCTTTTTTCATGCGTTCGTTCATCAAGTTTACTTCTTCCACGTCGACAACAACTTTGTCGTCCTCGGTGAGTCCATCTTTGACTACGGTGTGTGTGTCATCAGTAAAGCCAGTATCTATATTTTTTTCTACAAATTCTCTGTCGCGTAAGAGCCATACAGTTTTACCGTCGCGTTTTTCAAGTTCAGTAACTCTGGCTCCAAGTTTTTTAGCGGTTGCTTTGATTGCTTCACTTCCGATGTGGAAAGAAAGGTTGCTGATCGAAAGTGCGTCTTTTGCAGAATTGATCTGGATTGTTGCCCTGACGGTCATGCCGGGACGTAAGATGCCCTCAGAGTTGTCGATTTCAACGAGCCCTTCGTAAAATGTATTTCCATTTTTTGTGCGGGTGGAGTAGCTGATTGAATTTAGCTTTCCCTCAATTTTTTTATCCGGATGGCTGTCTGCGATGATCTCAGCGATTTGACCAATCTCTGCGTAGCCGACGTCACTTTCATCAATTTCCAACTTAGCGTTCATTTTTTTAATGTCGGGAGCAATCTCTGCAATAACGGTTGCGTTCAGGTCGGTTGTGACGCGCATGCCCTCGGAAACGTCACAATGCGTGATCATTCCGTCGGTAGGAGAAATTATTGTTTTATGTTTGAACGTCAAATTTTCCTTGTCGAGTCTGGCTCGAGAAAGTTCAAGGTCTGCACAAGCTTCTGACAAAACTTTGTCCTCGAGCTGCATGGTTTCACACGAGACCTGTCCAAGGTCATGAAGCTTTTTAATCCGTGCGTGATGTGCTTGCTCGTATGTCAGCGCGGCTTCAGCTTTTTTTACAGTTGCTTCCATTTGTCGAACCGCGGTATCGCCGGCTCCGTCGTCGATGTCGGCAATGGCGTCTCCAACTTTTATTGGATTGTTTTCTTCGATATGAAGCTTTCTTAGGATGCCCGCGACGAGACTGCCGATTTTTACTGTGTTTTCAGCTTTCAATTTTCCCTGCGCATCGATCGATTTGCTCAGCGACCGCTTTTTTGGTGTTTCTGTTGTGTACGGGGCTTCGGTATTACTGTTTCCGAGTTGGGGAAGTTTTTTCCATACGAGGTAGCCCCCTCCAGCAACAGCGATTACTACGATCAGCAACGTTGAGTAAAATTTAAAATTTGATTTTGTCATTCGGATAATGCCCAGGCTTAGGGGAAAGTTTCTCTTCGGTAGTATATGAGAATTGGGTTCACGATTCAAAAGATACTTTTTTTTCAAACCGAGGTAAACTTGTGCCGACTCGGCACTGTGCGTTGTGAGAGGGAGAAAGATGTTCAAGTTTTCTTTTGTCGGGAAGTCATTTTTTGCCACTGCCTTTTTTCTTTTTGCTGCTGTGAATGTTGCCTCCGCAGACAAGCCCTTCGAAAAACTAGAGTCTTTGGCGCAGAAGATCGAGAGAGCAAACCCCAAGCTTGTTGGGAAGTATGCGACAGTCATTTTTGAGTGCAAGCGTCTCGAGAAAGAGATACAAGGAAAATACACGGAGTTGCGAAAAAATTTTGAGGAACTAAAACTTCCTAAAAAATTTCCACTCTACGGCTCTGTCCTTGCAAAAGACAAAGAAACTTTTTTCAAAACATTTGAGTGCTTCAAGGGTTCCGAGGTGTTCGGGGCAAAAGAATTTGTCGACGATGTCATCAGCTACTTCCGGCATATTTTTGCATGCAACGTGATTCGTGCTCTAGCCGATGGAACAAAAATTAATGTTTCAATTCCAAGAATTATTTCTTCAATTGATCGGCTTACGAGTGGGTGGAGTAGTGCTGAAGAATCGATGGAAGATAACCACAAGAGCATTAAATGTGAATCAGACGACCTTTTCAAGCGGGATCAATTTCCGTTGGTAGTAGAGCTTTCTGCGGGAGTGGGCGTTCCCTCTAAAGGGATTGAGGGCCATGAGCGTTGGATGGATGTGTCAGGTACAATGAAAAAGAAGGCAGGGATTGTTACCCCTGGAGTCTACATGCCGCATTTGTTCAAGCAGCAGCGAGATCTTTTGACCTTGACGAATGTTGTCGACAAGTGGATAAAGTCTGACGGTGAGTGGTACGAGCCTTGCGAAGAAGCGGCGAAAGAGCGGGCCAAAAAGCAGCTCATGTATACGGTTTCGACTGCTGGAGGAAGCGCTGTCGCTGTTGGAATCGCCGTCGGAATCTATCTTAAATTTTTCAGAAAGTAATCTAAATACACTCTATTTAAATTAAAAACATGTGTTTTGCTTCGTAAAAGCCGGGGCATTAGCGCGTTTTTCCCCAATGAGTTAACGTGGGCTTGTGTACAAAAAGCCATGTTGACCGGTGTTTTTCGCCGGTTTTTTTAACTCGATTGAGGTTATTCATGAAGTTTGTTGGGCTTTCAAAATTTTTAGTTATCGCTATTTTGTTCGGTGCCACGACGTTTGATGCGTGTAATGCTGCATCTATTGCTGGAACCGGCGACAACGTTCGTGGTTTCTGTGGCCGAATTTCTGATTCAATTTCATTCCTTTTCACTGAGATGGGACGAGAGGTTGTCCAGCCTGATGAATCGATGAAGGTTATCGAAGATAGCATTATGGTTATGGTTGGAAAAGTTCACGAAGAAGACGATAAAGAGTGGTTGAGAATTTCTCAGGTGTGTCCTCGTAAAGGTTCAAAAGATTGGCTTGAAACGATTGAATCAATTTGGTCTTTGTGTGTGCAGAATGATCTGACCGAATCACAAGAAAGCTTGTTGTGCCTTTGTTATGCGTACTACTCAACACTAATTTCAAAACTTTTTACAAAAAATTTGGCAAGTGCCTCGGATGAGTATCGAAAAATTCGACAGGCATTCAAGCGAGTTTGTAAATTTGCTCTTAAGGACCTCAGCCGCAGGTCATGCATTTTAAATTTTTATCTAGATGGCCTGAAAGTCTTGTTGTCAAAAAGATCCGGTAGCGAGATGTTAGATGCCCTCATCGATTCGACAGAGGACGTAAAAGCCCAAATCGCAGAGATTTGTGATGGGGCAGAACAGAAAGAAGTTAACAAAGCAATGGATACTGTTTCAAAGTCGATGACGCTTTGTGTGCGGAAAGAATACGCCCGCGTTACGCAAAACAGAAAGAAAGCTGCAAAGTGGATGACATTCTTGGTTGCCGGCTGCGGTGTTGCGGGAGCTGCCATTTGGCTTCGTTCGTACGGAAATAAAATGATTGATAATAAAAAAAGATCAGAAAAAATAAAAGAATATGCCAGTGATAGATCTAGAAAAGAATCAGCAGAAGGGCTTAGTAAATTCGACAGAGCTCTCTCGTATTGGGAAGATGTAAACCCAATAAATATTGTTAAGAAAATGATGTGGGGCGCACCTCGTCCGCTGATTGTTGATCTCATTAACGAAAAAGGTGAAAAAGTTTTTGTTGACGGAAACCCCGATAATCCAGTTCGTGTGATTCGGAATGATCTAACTCCAGGTGAACAGCTTCAGGCGCTGCAGATTATGTTTACCGGGCATGACTATGCAAACAAAAAAACGACTGCTCCAGGAATTGTAACAAGTATGCGAAGAGAGCTTCGTGGTGCCACGGTTCAAGCGTTTAACGGCTGGGAAAGTGATGGCGTAAAACATACAGGTGTCCTCCATCAACTTAATGCTATTATGAAGGGATGGACCGTAGATCTCGAAACAATGATCGTCAATGTATTTACAGG
>JABIAA010000075.1 GCA_018656485.1 bacterium
AAGAGGCAAAGAATTCCGCGCAAAAACCGTGATCATCGCCTGTGGAACCTTCGCCAACTCGACGGTACACATCGCCGAGGAGGTTCGTCACGTCGGACCCGAGGGGCTGCCGTCCGCAAAAAAATTGTCAAAGTCCATCGAGAATGCCCTGGGGAAAAAACTTGGGCGGCTCAAGACTGGCACACCCCCAAGAATTTTGAAATCGAGCATCGATTATTCTCGGCTAGAAAAACAGGACGCGACCAAACTCGATCAGCTCTTCGAATTCCGCCAGGTCCCCGTAGAGGAAAAAGTCCCCTGCTACATCGCGCGCACAAATGAAAAAACAAACCGAGTCATCGAGGCCGGCATTGACCGCTCTGCTTCGTTCAGCGGAGCCATCATTGGAACCGGTCCGCGCTACTGCCCGTCGATCGAGCACAAAGTTGCTCGCTACCCCGAGCGGCTGTCGCATCACGTGTTCGTCGAACCGGAGGATTCCGTGTCAGAGGAAGTTTATCCCGCCGGGCTTTACACCTCTCTTCCACGTGAGGTACAAGATGCGATGATCAACAGCATGATCGGATTCGAAAACGCAAAAATTACAAAGTACGGCTACGCAATCGAGTACGACTTCATCCAGCCGAACCTCCTCAAAAAAACACTCGAAGCAAAAAATGTCTCCGGGCTTTTCTTTGCCGGGCAAATCAACGGAACGACAGGCTACGAAGAAGCCGCAGGCCAAGGACTCGTCGCAGGAATTAATGCAGCACTGAAAGTTCAATGCAAAAAGCCTTTCACGCTCGACCGTTCGGAATCGTACATCGGTGTCATGATCGACGACACCACAACGCTCGGAACCAACGAACCATACCGAATGTTCACTTCGCGCGCTGAACGCCGGCTCATCCTCCGGCAAGACAATGTTTTCTCACGGCTCATGCCCAAAGCCCGTGAACTCGGCTTGATCGACGATGAAACCTGGAAACTATTTCTGGCCGAGGAAGCAACAATCGCCGCAGGCAAAAAACTCGTCTTTGAACAAAAGCCACACGACGAGCTATACAAAAAATTCGATGTCCAATCGTTCGATTCCGAGGCGCGAGAAGCCGCGCGAGAATCTTTGAAAGAAGTTATTTCAGTCGCAGAAATTTCAAGCCGCGCGCTCACACAAATCCACGCGGAAGTCCGCTACTACGGCTACCTCGAAAAAGAAATTAAAGAAGCTGAGAAACTTGTAAAATATCGAGACATGAAAATTCCACAAAACTTTCGCTATCGCGATCTTCCTGGCCTCAGCATGGAATTGCAGGAAAAGCTCGAAGCCGTCCGCCCCGACAGCATCGCCAATGCAATGCTCATTCCCGGAATGACCCCATCCGCCATCACCCTACTGATATTCCAGGGAAACAGAAAGATACTTCAATCTGAAAAAACAACCCGTAAAATTACGTAAAACATTTGAAAAAAGCATATAAACAACCACCCATAAGACAATTCTGGAATGTGTAACTATAGTCGATTCAGAACTATAAAACAGATGTCTTTCTGAAAGCGCAAAGCTATGAACCGTTCAATAATAATAAAATCCCTAGCAATCTTGTTATTTGCAGGACAAATGCATGCTGGAGTCACTGGTCTGTTTTATGACCTTGTCGGAACAGGAACAAATACAGCAAAATGGCTGCTCAATCGATTTACACCTCAAAAGAATGTTTCTTTTATTTACCCAATGGCCCCACCAGTTGAAACGGATGATTCATATGGCTTTTACACATTAAAAAAATACAGACTTCCAAACGGCTCAATCGTAAGCAATGAGCCTGACAATGAACCGATAATCCTAGATGGCTCACAGGATGGTTCGATTAGCATCGCACATTACCACATGTACAAGTACTGCGCATATCCAGAAAACTACGTGATTCTTCCAAGCGGAACCGTTCCTCCACCCCTTTTGTGGAAAGGTAGCCCCAAAGACATTTCTAACAACCAAAAACAATACATAATCTATCCACAAGGAACAAAGTTAACTAGAAAACATTTTGACGCTCCAGATGGTTCGCTACTGTACAATGAAAAATCAAGATCATGGACCCAAATGAGAGATGAAATCGGCGATGTCGTTTTATCTACAATTGCAATTCCATACAAAAAAGATTTTCTCTTGGATGTAGAAGAAACAGAACAACAAAATGAAAGCGCGACATCATTTTTAGACGATGAAGGAATGTTTATGATGGGTGGCGGAATCACCCAAAATGCGTATGTTTATTTAGAAAGAGATTTTCACATTCCAATCCCAAGGGGGGGAAATAAACTTGAAAAGCTTGAAACACATTCTATAATTCCTGAAGGAAAATCAATTTCAACTAAAGCAATTGGAACAAAAGATTGCCCAGAATTTATGAGCACATTTCCACCCGGAACATTTCTTCCACCACATACTGATATTCCAATGAGCACGATCCGCCCGGCCAACAGTGGAATTGCAGATTTTAATTACACACACTAGAAATGCATATCCCGAACATAAACAATTCATCAAGTTATTCATCCGCTAGTTATAATTAGATTATCGACTTTTCAATCGCAGAAGTTGTAAATTTTTATTTCGGAAGGACCAGGGCATGATGGAGGGGGGAAACCATCATGGGAACGACCGTTTTACTTATCGCGCTCACAATTTTGTTATCAAATTTTTCAAACGCAGCAAAACCTCCAGATATTCCGCATTTCAAATTCTTAAAAATAAAGGCCCCAGACGAATGCAAAATATTCTTCCATGCACTTTGGCGAGGGACACAACAAGGCGCAACTTTCGAAGAAATCGAATACTTTAAAGAAGCTGTCAGACTCGTGCAACTCGACTGTAGTAACCTTGAAATAGAAGAACTTCCCCAATGTATTGGGAGCTTGGTCAATCTACGAATTTTAAAACTCAAAAGAAATCGGCTACAAAGCCTTCCTAAAGAAATTGGAAACCTAAAATTTCTAGGGCACCTAAACCTTTCTTACAACCAACTTGAAGAACTTCCATGTGAAGTTGGACGACTCGAAAATCTCATTGGATTGAATGTAAAAAACAACAAGCTAGAAACTGTGCCTGAAGAAATCGGAGGGCTCCGCCTCATGGCACTTCTAAACCTCGCAAACAACAATATTAGCCATCTTCCATTATCACTAGGACTTCTGACGAACCTCCGTCGAGTAAAATTGAAAGGAAATCCATTTGGCAGCAAAGCACAACTTCAAAATCTAATGAAGCTTCTCAAGCGATAAAATTAGTCCCTCGACTTTGGACTTACAAATTTGTAAAGTGCTACAAAATCGGGAAGCTCAAATATCTTTCTCTCGACAACAATAAAATTAAAATCCTACCCAAAGAAATCACCAGACTACAAAATCTCGTGTGGCTCAGCCTCGATGGGAATCAAATCAATTTTGTACATACAGAAATCACAGATTGGCTAAGCAAATTTTACAAAAAAGATGAGTGGTCATTCATTCGCACCGATGCAACCTAATTTGCCTTGACTTCCAAAGCGAGTTTTTGTAGAGTTCTACGCAGCAAACGGCTCGCTCGCATTTTTTCAAAACAAAGGAACCCACGACATGAAAAAATTATTGTTACTCCTCACCGCTGTTGCCCTCGCATCATGTTCGACAAATGCGATGATGGAAGACACCGAAACAGGATCATCTTCCCAGAGACCTTTTGAAGGGTTCAGCTTTGCAAGACAACACGCGATGGAATCGTTGCTGGAATTTCCTGTAATTCCTCCAAATGGCATTGTAAAAATAAAAAGCCAAAAAGAGTACTTCGCATTCTTTTCAATTCTTGAAGGCATAGCGCAAAATCATATAACACCAACCCATGAAGAACAACGATACTTTAAATGGGCAAAGGAAATAAAAGCACTTTCATGCCCGAATCTTGGAGTTACCGAACTTCCAAAAGAAGTTGAACTGCTCACAAATCTTACTTTATTAGACCTAAGAGACAACAGGATCAAAGAACTGCCAGGTGAAATTGGAAATCTTTCTGACCTCGAATCACTGTACGTCCGCGGAAACCCACTCGAGCGTCTCCCGGAGGAAATCTGTAAGCTGAAAAAAGTAAAAGTAGACATCTGCCCTGGTTCAGGAATCCTAGATCCAGGCTCTTTTCTCCACATCATGGAACTTACACGACTTGATATTGATATTAACTACAACAAATTCACAAAGATTCCACCAAAAAATGGGAAACTTGCCAATCTTAAGTGGCTTAATTTACAGCCGCGCAGCGAACCAGTTGTCCGGACCTGGATCAATGTGAAAAGCACGCATAATGGGGTAGCAGGGGAAAAACCAGCCCCATCATCTGGCAGTGTACGAACAACCACACCGGACGACGACATTTACCGCATGTAAGAACCAGTGGCAACGTACGTCAGAAACACAAACACAGAATAGAAAAAGAAAAATTCTAGATCACAACTTAAAAACACCATGCCATCGGAAGGAAGCAACTTCATAACAACAAATCATTGTGCGATCACAATTTAATGTATTTTTTTATCGGGAAGGATAAATCGTGAACAAGTTATCAATAACAAAATATGTCGCATTGATGTTACTCGCCGGACAGACACATGCAGGCTTCGAATATCCAATGAAACCACCTGTGGAAACAAATAATGAATACGGATTTTATCTTTTAAACGACAAGCAATACCGACTCCCAAATGATTCCGTCCTAAAAAATGAATGGTGTGGAAGAGCGCGCAACACTCGTCTCGATGGAACAAAAGACACCATGGTTGGAAAAGCCCTGCACTTCATGTACAAAAACTGCGCATACCCAACAGCATATGCACTTCTTCCTGACAGCTATGTTCCAGCGCCTCTCTTGTGGAAGGAAAACCCTTGTTCTGATTCCGAAAACTCAACTCAATACGCAATCTACCCAAAGGGAACCGAAGTCGCTGTCGAAAACTATTATTTACCAAATGGATCATTGATGTACGTTGAAAAAAATGAAAAATGGTTTCCAATAAGTGGAAGTGTTTATTCCCGGTTCACAGTCACAGTTGCAATTCCGATCAGCAATGAAGAAGCGCTTCCACAAGTAAGACCAGTCTATCAACACAAAGATGATTTTTCATTTCAAATTGACCGCTGCGGAGGACTTCTGATCGCTGGAGGACAAACCCAAGATGCATGGATTTCTTTGCCATTCGACCTCAAAATTTCAGATAAAAAAACATTCCCTGCTGAAACACCTATTCCACCTTCAACTTTTCTCCAGCCGGGCACAGAACTCAAAAATACAAATTGCGGGGTCGTTGATTTAAACTCAACACGCTAAACAAAAACACTGACAACAGTAGACATTAAAAAAGGCCTGTGCAAAACTCCGTGCAATGATTTCTAACAAGTCATTGGGAAGGCGTTTTTGTGAAAAGATTTTGTAAGCTTTTTATGCACAGGCTTTTTGCTATCCTTATCGCGGTTTTATTGATCTTATCGTCCTCCGACGCCAGCATCTTTTTTCATGACGGAACCTTTTTCCCGTTCGGCGATATTCACGGATGTAAAAAACTAGTTGAATCAACGTGCGCAATGCGAGAGTCCATGTTAGGGGGCCACACGTACGACGAACCGGTCACAACAGAAAGAAATAAAGTCACAACTTTCATCGCAAATTACATGGCTCTGCCTGCTGTCGGAGCAGCCGTCCTCGCAACCATTGCATGTCATTTGTCACGTGTGGGAGAAAAAAGAAGAGCTTGTGGAATAGCAGCAGAACAAAACAAAAAGCTTCTCAAAATCCTTGGAGGTATCGAATTAATCTCTGCGGCGACAACCGCTGCAGCATTGGGTTGCTACCTCAAAGAAAGATTTCTATATCGCGTTCTGGAAAGTGATATAAAGTTTCCAATGGACGACAAACTCGCATATCAAAACCAACTTCCAATGGGCGAAGAAAGAACACAAACCTCGAGTGCAGCAATCCCGTTCGCCGCAAGATTTTTCGCGGAAGTTGATGGGGGAGAAGAAATCAAAATCGAATGGGTCGATGCCAACTTTTTAGACAAAAACATAGACGATAAAGTAGAGCGAAAAACAAAAACGATCACAGCGAAGCAGGCAAAGAAATTCTTGGAAAGCTACTCGGACTGCGTCAGCAACATGGAATACTTTCAAAAAGAGGTATGCCGCAGTTATCGTAGATCGAGCATTACACTTAATGAGTTTTGTGCATCCGCAATGGCAAATGCCGCGAAATCTATTTACAAAGCGCTTGGTGAAGAAATTCCAAGAGAGCTAAAAAGTTTCAACGCCAGAGAATATTCCATCTTTCCACCACTGAGAAAAATTCCATACATCATTCACGAATTCGGACCACTCGCGACAGAACTTGCTCGCATTGCCCTGAAAAATTGTGACGGAAAATTAAAACACGTCGCAAACTACCTAAAATTAAAACCATGGAAGATGCCAGAAGTCTACCTGGCAACCGAACCAGAAAACATGAACAACATCCATATCACAGTCACATACACAGTGACACACTATTACTACTACTAGGCAGAGGCCGCCAGGGAACCACATAGAAATTTTATCTTTCTGATGTAAAATGAACTGACCGTTGGCATGGACTAAAACTTCGGGGAGAAGGAATGTCACGCAAGATCTTTGTAATGATTGCGATTGTAGGGTTGGCAAGTACATGTACAGCTGAACGAGGTGGTGCACCGCCTCGGGACACTCTTGCCGAATTGTTCACACAAATTTGGCCATTCGGAAAAATAAAAACAACCGACTCACTAGTTCGCCACACACTCGCAATGAATCAATCTATGCTGGATAAAACAACATATGATGACATGCGTAACGCAAAAATTCTTTCGGGAATTCCACGCTGGACTATTTTGCTAGGACTTCCCGCAATTGCATTTCTTGCAGCGACAGCCAAAGATAAATTTGTCCCTCAAAAAAACAACGCAATGCTATGTGCGACAGCAACGCTTGCAGGACTTCTTGCGGGGATTTACATCGACAAGAGAGTAAACTACCGCGTCAAAGACGAAGACATCACGATCGATCCAACAAACACTTTTGCACACCAAAGAATTCTGCCACTCGGCTCGATTGAAAAAAAAACATCGTGGGCAGCTTTGGTACTCGCGTCGTATTGCTACAACGAACTTTGTGAACAAAATTCCACCAATAAACCGAGCACGGCATGGGTTCAGATAAAAAATTCATGGCTCGAACGCCAGAAAAACCAACCCCAACAGCCGGCCAATACGGTATCATTCAAAGTTGAAGACGAGAACAAAGAGCAAGAAAAAGAGGCAGACGCCCCCACCTCGTACAAGTGGAACGGAAACAATTTTCTCGCATCATTTTTAACTGGGCACATTGCCAAAGCAATTTCAATATTCGAAACATGGAACAGGAACGGAACAACAACACTTCATGAAAACGACGCTAAAATAATTGCAGGGGTAGCACTCGGACTTTTGGATTTTGCCCACGACACAAAACTCATCGACGAAAAACACCCACCCGTAACCAACTTTTCTCAAATCGCAGGACTTATTGCAATATCACATAGCATCATCAGCTTCCTCGGAGATGGCGCATTCGAACTCGCGTACAACGCTCTCGAAAAAGCCTCGGGAAAATACAAAAGTGCCGCACAGTATTTAAGATTAGAACCACCAACTGTTAGTAGCGAAAACCGCAGAATTTACAACTGCTTTTACGTTCCAATCAAAACAACATTGGCCGATTCATCAACCGTCGTAGTCGACCGCGACCAGGCTGAACCTGGCCCCACAGACAACTAACTTTACAAAGGATTGCCAATTAAAAAGTTATTGGTATGCTTCGCAACATCAAGCAGCGATAAAAATAATCCGAAAGGCACCAAATGAAAAAATTAATCTTGATAGTAGGCTTTGCGGTTGCATCGACACTTTGCCAAGCCCAAACAAAAATCAGCGTTATAACCTTCAGCACCCTTTCATCGCTTATCATGGAATTAAAAAATGGGCTCAACGTAAAGGCAAAAGATGTTCTCGATGACGATACAATAAAAGCAGCCAATTCAAAACAGCCGCAAGAATTCGTAGAACGCGCAACAAACTATCTAATTGAAGACAAAAAAGAACAAATAATACTCTTAGAAAAAATATCCGAAAGTGATCTGGGAACATGGATTCCGTGCCTTACCTTCAATGGAATCGGGAAATATCAATCTGACTTTTTATACGCATATCCATCCGAAGAAAGAGAACAGCTAATTAATGGGCTACATGGACAACATCCATATGCATTTTGGGAAGCGCTCTTCGTGGAACATTCAAAAAAAATAACCACAGCTCCAGGAACATTTGCAAACGAAATGAGCCAGTGGCTTAATTCAAGCCAAATTCCTGTTCCTGTCCCACGATTCATTGGAAAACTATTTGGGCAGCAGTTGTACCATTATAAAACCCAAAAAGCTCCACCAACATTCACGATTGCCTGTTGTTTCTCTGGAATACCAATAGAATACTCTGCGGACGTCAAAGAACCCTTTTTGGATATTGAAGAAATTGAGCAATCTTAATTTGCACGCACCTGCGTGCCGAAGGCTGGGAACAATTCTTGGTGGATCACTTGTCGAGGGACTCGTGATGCGCTTGGAAAATGAGGTTCCGCTGGAAGAAGTTAAAGCTGGAAAATTCGCGTGCGTTAAAGGCCAGCATTACTCATTTTTTTCGTTGATTACCGATCTATCTTTGGAAGCAACAAACCACGAGATTATGTTGTTTCCTCCTACGGAATCTGAGGGCTTGCTCGGCGACATGCTACGCAACCGCGATGTCTTCGCAAAAATTTCCTTGAAGCCCATGCTCATGCTCGACGCCAATGGAAACCGGATGCCGGTAAAAACAATCCCGCAACATTTTTCCTCGGTGCACGAAGCGCAGCCATCGGACATCGCCATGATTTTTGGCGACGAAAAACAAGACCCAAAATACTTCAACATTGGCGCCCCACTCGACATGGAAGACGTCCCCGTGTGCCTCGATTTCAGCCGGTTCACAGAACGCAGCAATGGAATATTCGGAAAAAGTGGAACAGGCAAAACTTTCATCACTCGCGTAATCCTTGCAGGAACTGTCCAACGCAAGGCGGCAGTCAATTTGATTTTCGACATGCACAGCGAGTACGGACTTCAAGCACGCTGTGAAAATAAAGGAACACCGTTCGTCAAAGGGCTCAAAACTTTATTCCCTAGCGAAGTCGCAATTTTTTCTTTAGACCCAGAATCAACGCGTAAGCGCGGCGGATCTCCAGATGTTGAAGTCACCATTGGACTCAACGATATCCGCGTCGAAGATGTCATGCCACTTGCAGATGAACTCAACTTGCACTCAACCGCACTCGAAGCAGCATACCTCATCATCAACAAATACGGATCGCGGTGGCTTTCAGAATTATTGTCACAGGAAGGAACAATCAAAGAGTTCGCAGAAAACATTGGAGCACACACAGAATCTGTTGGTGCACTTTATCGAAAATTGAAACGACTAGAACGATTTCCGTTCATAAAACCGAAATCATCGGGCAAATCTGTGATCGATCAAATGATCGAATATCTCGACCGCGGGCTGCATGTCATTCTGGAATTTGGAAACCACACATCGATGCTCTGCTATCTTTTGATCGCTAGCATGGTCACAAGAAGAATCCACGCACGCTACGTTGAGAAAACAGAAGCTTTCCTCGCATCGCAACTTCCGGAAGACGAACCAAAAAAACTCATGATCACAATCGAAGAAGCACACAAATTTTTGAATCCGCAAGCGGCAAAGCAAACCATTTTTGGAAAGATCGCACGCGAGATGCGAAAATATTATGTTTCACTTTTGATCGTTGATCAGCGCCCTTCCGGCATTGACGATGAGGTTCTTTCACAAATTGGAACAAAGGTTGTCGCCCAATTAAACGACGACCGCGACATCCAAGCCGTGCTCACCGGCGTCAGCAACGCATCCGGACTGCGATCTGTTCTCGCAACTTTGGATTCAAAAAAACAGGCACTGTTCATGGGACACGCACTTGCAATGCCAATTGTTGTAAGAACTCGCGAGTACGACGAAGAATTTTATAACGCAGTTGCTCCGAAATCTAAGGGGAAAACTTCCAAGCAAAGTGTCCACTCTGCCATCCAAGAACTTTTTTAAAATTGACGATTTCTCACTCTCGCGGTACTCTTCCAACATTCGTATATGTAACTGTATTTCAGTGTAAGGGTTTTTCAAATGAAAAAAATTGCTGCAATTTCTGCTCTACTTGCTTCAACCGCAACAATGGCAAATGCACCAAAGGCGCCAGCTGTAGCTAAAAAATCTGAGGTCACCCAGTACATCAGCATGGGACATCTTCTAGAAAGTTCAAAGCAGGGAAAAAAAGTTTTAGCAAAACGCGACAAGGCAATTGGAAACCTCCAAGAGCTTGCGAAAAAAGAAAATGAAGCCGTTGCAAAAATTGAAACCGAATTTTCCGGGATGCAGCAAAATTCCAAAGAAGCAGTTAACAAAGCCGCTGATTTGGAATACGCCAAGCGCCAAGCATCGTTGAAAATGGAAAAAGAAAAAGCAAAGCTAGAAGTTGAGCTCAAAGGAATGGAGCAAACTCTTTTTGTCAGCGTAAAGAACGCAACAGAAAAAACAGCAAAGCAAGAAAATTGGGCAGTTGTTAAAACTAGCGACGCACCAGACGTGCTCTATGTTTCCGAGGCACTCGTCGAAGAGGCAACCAACAAAGTCGTAGAAACAATGAACAAAGAGTACATGGAAGAGCTCGCAAAGTCAGACCTCAAGGCATAATCCGAGGTTAAGGGATTAAATGTCCAAAGAACTAAAAGCTCTGGCGGCAAAATTTAAAGAGGCCGACATTCGCGCAGTCGTCGGCCTCGGCAATCCTGGACCAAAATATGAGACCTCGCGACACAACGCGGGGTTTCTTTTTTTGGATTACTTTGCTGACCAACTTGTCGCAGAACCGTGGACCGAAGATAGCAACGCACTTTCATCAAGAGCAGACAACCCTTTCGAAGGTACAACAAACAGAAACTTGTTCTTGATCAAGCCACAAACTTTCATGAACACTTCCGGAACTGCGGTTGCTCCACTCACTCGCAAAGGAATCAAAGCAAAAAATATTCTTGTTGTGCATGATGAACTTGAAAAACCTTTTGGTACCATCGCCATGAAACTTGGCGGCAGTGCACGCGGACACAACGGCTTGAAGTCAATAATCGAAAACATCGGCTACGACTTTTGGCGACTTCGCATCGGCATTGGCAGACCCGACAAAAAAGAAAATACACCGGACTACGTCCTACAACCATTTTCAGAAGATGAACTCGCACGACTTGAACAAGTTTTCATTGATGCCAGGCTACGGATATCACCCGGCTCCAACAGCTAGAATTTTATACATTTAATTCCGCACCCAACTTACAGCTTTGTGAGTTAAAAAATTCTTGTTCACAAATAAGTTTTCCATGGTTATGCTTCGGTAACTCAGAAAAAAACCATGAAGGAGAAGTCATGAAATATTTTTTAAATTTCACAATAGCAGCAATCGTAATGAGCGGACTTTGTAGCCAAGATTTATGCGCGCGCATTTCTGTTCACGACTTCAAGAGTTCTTTCTCGGATGGCAAAACACGGAGAGATATTACGGTTTTTTCCAACACCACCGTCGCCGAAATTCACGATGCAATATCAAGCAAAAAAGACGTCTCTGGCGAAACATCGATTCCCAAAGAAATCCATGTAACAATTTACGATGGTGGCTCTACTGCCTTCTTTAATTTCATAGAAAAATCCCCACGGCTTGCCAAAATTCGACCATATTGGCTTCATCTTCAGGATGATAAACTGCAGGTTATTCCCGACGAAATCGCTTTGATAGAAAAACTTCACATGCTCACAATTCACACAAGAAAACCGCTTTTGGAAATCAACCCACTCATCGGAAATTTACAATTCCTCAAATCCTTAGACCTCCCTCTTTCATGCCGCCTTCCTCTCCCTGCAACTCTAAGAAAAAAAATTGAAGATGGGTTCGACTCATTTTCCCTCTCCGTATCCCTTGGCACAGCATTTTTCACAGACACAAAAACAGTAAGCATTAACCTAACTGATGGAGTTGCACGAATGCGCTGCGACGGATGTATTGGAGGTTTTTTGAAAACCAAAGGTGAAGCTGCATCTGCAAACATAGTCGGTTTCCTCTACCACGCCCTACCAGGTTCAAAAACGGCGCACCTTAACGGCGTCATTGATTCCCTAGAAGATATGCTAAACGGCTCCGATGCAGCCGTAATTTGCAATGGTTCGGTTGGTGCTCCCGAGTATGATGAAGTAGACGAACTCGTCTACCAAATGTCAAAAAACAACAAATGACACGAAGAATCTAAATCGGTAACTCAGGAAAAAAAACCATGTAGGGGAAGACATGAAATTTAATTTGAAAATTGTGTTGGCACTTTTTGTCGCAACTTGTTCAAACTCCACCATGACCAACGATGGAAGCTCTTTCACATTCACAAAAGATATGACAATTCAAACATTGGAGCATGTCGGGAAATGGAATAATGTATCGCGATTAATTTTGGATGCACCATGCCCGGGACTTCCGGAATCTTGGAGAGAAAGAATCTGTACTCCTGAAAGTAAATTCTATCTGTGTGCCAGCCTTGAGCCAATATTCTTTTACAAAAAAAACAACGAGCCGGTATGCGCATTTGTTAACTTTACAAACGGACCGGGAAAAATTGAATGCAATGGAGAAATCTACAATGTATTCTTGCCTGGTGCACAGGGAATATCGCTGGAAGCCAGAGAAAAAAATAGGCGTGCATTTGAAACAGGATTTAAAAATTCTCCGAAGAAAGATTTATTTGATCTAGTTGCAACCTACGCAGACGACTGTCTTATAATCCCCGAATTGTTGGACAGCGAAAGAATCCCATGGCTAGTCACAAACCGACTGTCTAACCTGCAAAAAGAAAGACTGTCCAAGTTGCAAAATGAAAGTCGATGCAACCTCCGCGGAATGGAATGCGTCGAAAATGGACATCTATTTTTGCCGTTTATCAAGATCCAACACGGTCGGCTACGGCGACTTCCCATGTATATCAATGGGGCGCAGTATTCAATCGGATCAACCCCAATCGAGTAAAGCAAACCGAAACGCAGTAAGTTAAATAATGCTGAGGCTTGCCGATGCAAAATAAAATTGAGTGAAACGAGATTAAATAATGCTGAGGCTTGCCCGATGCAAAACAAAGTTGACGACTTAAAAAGGAGTCGACTAAATAAAACTGAGCAACGCGAGGTTAAACACTGAGAGCCTAGCGAACAGAAATAAAACTGAGTGTAACTGGGTAAAGGCTCAGCCTTCCTTTCACAAAAGATTTTTTTGTGGTTATGCTTCGGGAACCTGAAATAGAAAATTAACCGGATTAAAGACGTGAAATTTAATTTAAAACTATCATCAACGACTCTCGCAATTTTCTTTGTCTGCACAGGTTGCATCGCAGTGAAACGGCACAATGAAGGCCCCAACGAACAACAAGCACAACCCAAAAAAAAGTGTTCCGAAAAAGACACCACAAAAGAAAAAAACAAACCCGGAACTCCGCACATTCTTGTCAAGGATGGTGAGTCAGACATCCTTTTTGAAAGCGCAAAACAACACCCCGACATTGCAAAGAAAATTGCCACGCTGATATTTAACGATCATCTCCTAAAAACAATCCCTGATGAGATCTCGTTATTCACAAACCTTAAAACACTCGTAATCAAAACAGCACACTGTGAGCCAATCGAAATAAGCGAATCGGTCGGACTCCTGCCACAACTTTCACAACTTTGTGTAAACGCACCATGCATAGTGTTGCCAGAAACACTTCGAGAAAAAGTGTGTACCCCTGGAAGCAACTTCAATCTACAAGTCCGTATTGGCCCCGCATTTTTTTTCAAAGATGGAACAAATCCAACGTGCGCACTTGTCAATTTTAGCAGAGGACCGGGTAAATTTTTGTGCAACGGACAGATCTATAAATTATTTATGTGCCAGACAAAAAAAGACAACGCGTTAGCATTTTTATTTGGGGTAAAAGTCTCACAAATCTTTGGTGAATATCACAATAAGATACTAGCCCAAAATCCATCCGAGTGGCTCAAATATTTTCCAATAAGCCAGGAAAATCTGTGGTGCGGAATATCCGGAATCGAATGCGTCGCTCAAGAAAACTTCGCCGGTTCATTAATCGCCGTAAAACAAGGAACGCTGTACAGTGTCCCATCATCAGGAAAACATTACGTATTTAATAACTGCGGAAAGCTTGAACCAATAGAAACATTTGTTAAACAAATATCATGACGAAAAGGTCAGTAACAAAGCTACAGGTTGTGCAGACAAAATGAACCTGTTATGCTTCGGTAACTTAAGGTAAAAAACGGGATAAAAAGCGTGAAACTAAACTTAAAAATTGCAATCGCTGGAGCCATAATCTTCATGGCTTTCGGACAAAAATTAACCGCAAAAATAACAGTCGGTTCCACTTTCGGAAACTGCCACTCTTTTATCGTCGGGGATGATACAACTATTGAGGATTTGGAAAACACATTTGCCAATCTTCCAGAAAATAAAAAAGCGGATATCATCACCAATAGTCCCAATAATCTAGTGGTATTTGACTTTATACGACAACACCCAGGACAAGCACAAAAAATTGCAATCCTTTCATTCCAAAAGGAGCTATCGGAAATTCCTGAAGAAATCGCGTTGTGCACAAACCTTGCGGCATTCGTTGCACACGACTATCACGGCGAAGAAATTGATCGGCTTTCACAGCTAGACAATTTACTGCTGCTTTTTGTTGACAGTAAAACCCCAAGATCCGTGCTTGCCCTCCCAACTGACGTTGTCGATAAAGTACATGAAAAGGACCCTTCCGCTTTCTGCACACAGGGAAAAAGCATGGTCCACTTCAATCTATTTAATAACACCGCAAGAAACCTCACAACCCATGGACCACTCATTTGCAACCCACAGAAATTTACTGAATGGAAAAAGGCACAAAAGAACCCCCGGAAAGCAAAACGCTTAGCAATGCCCGACGGAATAATGAGAAAAATGAAAATTTCTTTTTCTTAAAAAGCACTTAACAACTTTGTGGATCTAAACACTTTTGAACAAACCCAAATGCCAAACCACATAAAAATAAAAGAAAGCCAATGAAAAACAAATTTAAAATTGCCCTCACTTTTGTTGTCGCAGCAGGTCTCGCTAGCCACAATCTAAACTCAACCGCAGCACACGAAGAAACGATCGAAGCTGAAAAAGTTAAACTTGAATTAGTCGAACAAGGCAACAACCTCTTTGCAATTAAAATAACGATAATGAAAGGTGCAACAACAGAGGAAATCGTTAAAAGCCTTAAAGAGGCGGTCGAAGCTCCAGCAAACCAAAGAGCAAAAATCAATGTGGAGCTCCATCACTGGAACAATAACACCAAGCCTTTCTACGAAGCGGCCAGGCAACACCCCGAATTAGCAGCCCAAATAGACTCCCTAACACCACCTTGGAGCAATGTTAACATAAGACCGGAAATCAGATTTTTTACAAAGCTTACAGAACTCAGAGGCTGGGTCGATGATGAAACAGTCCCAGAAGGAGTCGGAAAACTTCCAAACCTTCAATCGCTCACATTGGGCGGAAAAAAACTACAGTTCCTCCCAGAAACATTGCGTAAAAAAATCTGTTCTCGTAAAAGTAAATTTAAATTGTACATCTATTCATCAGACGCAACGTATTGCGACGCTACACGTTATACCCACAAACCCAACGATGTCCGCGCCGACTATAGAATCGTCCATATGATTAAATTCGAAAATGGTATCCCCGGAATGATCGCCTGCGAAGCAGAAATTAGAGACATAGACGTAGATGATCCTGATGCAGAAGTTGCAAAAAATCTCACAACCTCAGCCAATGTCGGAGCAAATCCAGTCATGGTTAAAGCCGCGACACAACACATGATTCGAACTATTGTGAGAAAATACATTTGCGACCGAAGTCGCGGATACCAATTACTGCCATACGCAAACTCACAATGGGCTACTGCGTATATTTCACCCCAAAACACTTCGACCGCATGCTGTTCTTTAATGTAAGGGAAAAATCAATGCACAATAAATTGAAATTTATTTTTGTCTTGGCTATTGCCACAGGACTCAACAATTGTAATCTTAATTCAACTGTCGCCGGCGAATGTGTTGAACTTAAATATAACGAAGTCGGCTGCTACGACTACAATACAGAGATTATACTACACGATGGTTCAACAGCACCGGAAATTATCGAAAAACTCAAAGAAGCAACAATACACCAAACCCTTTTTGGGTACAAGGTCATCATCACACTGGCTACACACCAGTGTGAATCTTTATATGCAGCAGCAACAAAAAATCCAGTATTAGCATCCACCGTCGACGCAATTCAGGTTAACCGAAACTACAATTTTTACATCTCGCCAACAATTGGATTATTTACAAGACTTACACACATTGTAAGCGAAACACCTCAAAGCACACTTCCAGAAGAAATTGGAATGCTCCCAAGGCTTTGCTCACTCGTATTGCGAGGACAAAATCTAAAGTATTTTCCAGACACCTTGCGGAAAAAGATATGCTCACATGGAAGTTCTTTTTTTATGGATATAAATTCATCCGACGCAACGTATTGCGACCTTAATGAAAACAACCAACCCGTCCACATGATCAAATTTAAAAACGGCCCCCCTGGAGTAATTCTCTGTGCTACAATAATGCGAAAAATAAATTGTATCCATCCGAACGAAGAAGTTGCAAAAAATATCGCCACGTCACAAGGCCTTGCAAAGTCATTCACCGTAGAATCCGCAACAAGAAAAATGATTTCCAAAATAGCACCCGAAGAAACGTATAAAAAAGAAAGTACTGTGGAGCAGGCCTATAACAAGAAACATGGCATTGTGGATATTAATAACCCATTTTCCTGCATACACTACGTCGAACCGGACACTCGTTTAGAAAGAATAAAATGAAAGATAAATTTAAAATTGCGCTCACCATAGCAATTTCCGCAGGACCATTGATCCACGGTATGGGAAATGAGTTTTTCACTCTTGATGATGGAATATCAAAACCAATAATAAGAAAAAATGTCCCACTTCGTGAAATATTTGAAATCGTCGGCGGAGATGTCGATTTTGCAAAAACAGTCATCGATCTTCGACTGCAGGATGATAACCTGGAAGTTGTTCCAGATGAAATCGGCAACTTCGAAAATCTAGAACGGCTTTTGATTCTCAAGTCCAGCAGCACTGCCCCAATAAAAATAAGTGAAAAAATTGGAAAGCTCAAAACGTTGAAAGAACTAGTTATTCAACGACACTGCCCCGTTCTTCCAAAATCTCTTCGAGAAAAAATTTGTACACCAGGAAGTACGTTCAACTTGTATGTAAATCTCGAACCAGCATTCTTCTACAAAGAAAAAGGTGGGCCGACATCCGCATTCGTAAACTTTACAAACGGACCGGGAAGGTTCGAATGCAATGGAACAATTTATCGCGCCTTCATGAAAGGACCTTTGGAAGAAAGCTTGAGGGCTTTCACAACAGGCACAAAAATTTCCTGTGATGCAAAAACCGATGTCGTCAACGACAATGCTTCCGCGGGAATACAACATGTCAACAACCGTGGTTGTCCAATGCATCCTGACATGTACATAAAACAAGGGCAGCTCTTCTTTCTTCCGGATTTATCGTGGGAACAAAAAAAACAATTTGGACGCCCACAGCTCACCCAAATAAAATAATAAATACACAAAATGAATTGTGTTTAACTTGCACAAATCATTTTAACGGAGCGACTCATCTAAAAACCAGGGCAAACTCAATGAAAACAAAATTCAAAATTGCGGCTTTCGTTTTAGCATTTTTTCCCGCATCGTCATCGCAGGCATACATCGAATTAAATGAAAAAAAATACGATTGCCACTACGACCTGCGCAACCCAGCAAACCTTCCAGCAAACATTGAGGAAATAATTGGTGCAATGGAAAGATTTCAATCACCGAGCATAACACTCCACGACAACTCTTCAGAGGTATTTTTTGACTTACTAACACAGCGCCCCGATCTCGCAGCAAAAATTGAAAAAATAATTATCGAAGATGACAACTTAACACATGTGCTTGATTCAATTGGATTCTGCTCAAATCTTCGGACTTTACACATTTATTCAGAAAGCCTCATTCACATCAGCGAGCAACTTGGGAACATCCATTCTCTTGAAAATCTATGTATAACTGGAAGCCAAGATTTCAAATTCCTGCCATCATCCCTACGCAGGAAAATCTGCAACCAAGATGGGTATTTGAATTTTTGGTTGGACTTCAAAGTCGTGTACTTTGATTTCGACGAAAATGGAAATCGCGTTGCCATGGTTAATTTTGCGGATGGGGCAGGAAGAAAAATGTGTAACGACGATGGCGATGGTGATATCAAAAATGTTCCACTTGACATACAATTCGCAATTGAAGAAAATCGAAACACATTTTATCGTGGGGTTATCGCGTGGGCAGAGTCACACAACGCTCACAAACTGATGGAGGCAGCAGAGACAATGCTACTTTCAAACATCGTAGATCATGCCGCAACACTTAGACAGATGCCAGAGGAGATTCAACAGATTTTAGATTGCGCTGGACGAGATGAAGCAATGAGATCGATAATCAGTAACGGCGAAGTTCAACATGGATGTGTATGCATTGGTGATGATTCTTCCTTCATGATTTTTTAGTTTCACATACAAACTTTGAGAAAACCCTACCATGAAATTATTCGCAAAATTCGGACTTGTCGTCACAACAACATTATTTTTTGGAACTTCTTCCAAAACAGAAGTTCTCTTCACAGACTATGGAGACGAACATAATTACACCCTGCTTCATGAAACATCATGCGAGGAAATCAAAAATTCCATTGCCGAACATAGTGGACATCTGGACACCGCAATTAGCGTGAGTACAAATCATCGAACCGCTAACGCCTTTTTCGAATTCATTAGTAAAAATAGGCAGCTAGCAACCCGGGTCGTCGACTTAACACTTGGCGACCAAACCCTCGAGAAAACTCCAGAGACAGTCGCACTTATGCCAAATTTGCACACCCTAAGAATTCATTTTGGAAATGAACTGACAGTCCCAACACAAGTCGGGGAACTTGAAAAATTGAAACAACTAGAAATCTCCAAGGATTCCGGAGTTAAGTGTCTTCCAAAATCACTTCGAACAAAAATAGACTCGCATGGTGGGAATTTTAAATTTGAAACTTATTTTGGATTAACATACTTTTCCATTGGCAAAAATGAAACACTAGAAGCTCTCGTAAACTTTGAAGATGGACCAGGTATGTTTGGATGTAGCGGGATTATCAATGAAATCAACGACTGCGATCATAACAATGTGCGTGATATTAACAAAGAGGGCTTTTTTCTTGGACTACAAAATAAATATGAAGGCAGCCTATACTACCACGTAATAAAAAATATAATCACCAAATGGAATGCTGAAAAAGCAAGCAATGAAGACATTCCAGACAAACTCAGATGCGACTTAACGGGATTAGCAAGGGCGATTTCAGCAATCGATTTCATTTTGAAAGAAAACAACGGAACCATCCCCCCGGGGGTATTCGTAAAAAATGGGAACATCTTTTTGGGGGGCGAATATGACGAGGAATCATCGGACGATGACGATTTTTAGCCAATTTAAAAACTAAGCTTTTGGAAATTCCAAAATTTGTACTTTATAATCCAAACGGATAGAAGAAATAATGAAACAACAATCAAAATTAATTCTTGTTTCAATCATCGCATGCACGACAGTCAGCTGCAGCGCAAATTGGATTTCCAGCGTTTCATTTGAAGAAAGAAACAACATTGCTTTTCAAAATCCAGAGCGCAACCAATTCCATTGGTCATCGTACGATAATCTAAAAAAGATCTTTCAGAGTGCCCAAGAATCGGCTGTCGCATCTAGGCCAATAATCCATGTGTCGGTCAATCTTTCTGGAGATCTAAAGGCTTTGTACACATTCGCAAAAGATCACCCTGAGATTGCCGCAACAGTCACAAAGTTATCATTACGAATGACCGATCTAAAAATAGTTCCCGACGAAATTGCACTGTTCAAAAATCTAAAAGAACTATCCATGGATCGGACAGAGTTGCCTGTTGAACTCAGCGAAGAAGTCGGCAATATAAAAACCCTTTCAAAACTCCTACTTCTCTCCAACGCACCAGTCATGAGCCTCCCAGAATCGTTAAGAAAAAAAGTTTGCACGCCTGGAAGTAAATTTCATCTTACTGTAAGATTTGGAACCGTTTTTTTCTTATGTCCCAATAATGCCAAGATCGTTTCTTTGGTAAATTTTACAAATAGACCTGGCGTCGTTTATTGTAATGCAACTGTATTTGGAATACATATGCATAATCACGGGAAAGAGGCATTCAACTTGGGTGTCCAACTATCTGCAGCTCACCAAAGCCTATACAAGTTGACGTCACAATACATACACACAAAACGCCTCCTTCAAGTCGCACAACGCGCAGAGCTTCCAAAAAGCGTCCAAAAAAAAATGCAATCCTTCACACTGACAAATGAAGATCGAAAAAGTTGTACCCGTGGAATGCTTATTGCTGAAAACCTACAAAAAAATACCCAGCGCCACTGGATCCAGATTAGACAGGGATTTTTGACATAGACTGTAGCTAAAAAAATGAAAGGAACAAAGTGCGACATTTTTTAAAATATGCTTTTTTCACTGCAATCGCAGGCACAACATTATACTGCAACACATCATCAATAACCAAGCCAATCTCAACAAAATTCCAACACGGAGTTGTTAACCCAATCTGCGAATTTTCCAAACGGCTTACCACACGGCTAGAATCATCCGAGTGGCTCAATAAACAAAATCCTGACATTACAAAATACTTTAATTTTGCAAAATACTCATGGGACGAAAATTACAAAACGACTTCGTTTGTTCCGTACGTAGAAAAGCTTATTGTTGAACCAGAAACGAAGATTGTTGTTATCCCAGATATCCACGGCAATGCCCGCTTTTACTACCGCGTCATGAAAGACCTTGTCGAGCGAAAAATAATTCGAAGAACTGACAATGGCTACCAAATTGCACAAGAAAACCTCTACTTCATTTTCCTAGGCGACTACGTTAACGCCCTCTTCGGCGGCGCAGAAATTCTTCTGAATGCAATACAACTTTCTAACAACAGCCCCGGTAAGGTTTTTCTTCTGCGCGGCAACCACGAAAACATCGGCTACTGGAATCCAATGTTCGCATCATACTGCCATGGCGAACTTGTAAGGTGGGAAGTTATGGAAAGATTCTCCGCGCCTTCCTACGCAGATGCCAACAAATTTTTCTATACATACGATCTTCTCTCACTCACCATGTATCTTGGATGCAAGAACACAAACGGAAGCACGGATTTTTTACAAATCAGCCACTCCAACTTTGAAGTCGGATACAACGCAAAAGATTTCTTGGACAGTACTTCCCAATTTCACTTTTTAGAAAGATTCGATCGCCCAGGAATGCTTGCGCAGCTGCCACTTTCTGAAGAATTGCAAAGAAAAAAAGATGGCATCGAACCTTGGGGCTTCGTAGAGAAACTTAAGGGAATTCATCTGCTTTGCGAAGACCTCCAACCAGAAGATTTTGTCGGAACCAACTATCAGTTTGGTGGCTTTGTTGGGTGCGGAGATTTTTTGGATTCAGACCCTGGCTGGGATGAAGGACTCGGGGACGGAATTTCTATTTCCAAGAAAACAGCCAAACACCCGCACAGAGCCGTTCCGGTGTGGGGAGAAAAGGCAACCAAAAGATTTCTCGATCTTAACAGCTCTAGTAAAAATATCCTTCGCGGAATTATCCGAGGACACCAACACGGCAATCACGAAAAAATCTACCGAACACATGGCTTTATGCCGCAATGGAATGGGACCGTCACGACCCTCGCATCAGCATCAACATTTCCTCGGGACAACGGCGATTACACGTACTTCATAATCACAACGAAAAACTCGTACCGAGAGTGGACAATTGAACACAACTGGGTTACAGTCCGGCAAGCTCCTGTGAACGTTTTTTCGCGGGCAACACACAAACTTTGGGAAACATAGAAACAATAAAATTTTTTGGGGAAGCAACACGATGAAACATTTCACAAAATTTGCACTAGCGCTCGCACTGACAACTGGTTTTGTTTGTCACAATTCAACCGCACGCGTGATAGTTCTTTGCGAGGGCAATGGCTACGTAAATCTAAATATTTACGCAGACGCAACAGAGGAGCAACTTCGCCAAGAGTTTGAAAAAAGACCAGACGTCAAAGAAGTACATGTCAATTATTACGACAACGGAGTCGAATTTTTGGACTTCGTAAAAAGACACCCTCACCTCGCAACCAAGATTACCGAAATCAACTCGGGCAATTATTCAATCAAAAAGCCAGGGCTAATCACGCTATGTGAACATTGCAAAAATCTCACGAGCCTAGAGATTAACGTCGATGATGAAACCATCCCAGAAGAAGTTGGTGAACTTTCATGCCTCAAATCACTCGAAATTGGTGGAGAAAGCACAAGATATTTACCAGAATCACTGCGAGCCAAAGTCTGCACACAATTTAGCAACTTTTTTTTGGGCATCGATCACCGTGGCCCTGCGTACTTCGACATGTTCGAGTTTAGACCAATTGCCACGATCAATTTTAAAAATGGAACCGGCAGATTTTTTTGCAATGGCAGCATTGAAGGAATCGAAAGAAATCTCAAAAAAGCCATCGAAATAAATTTTCGCGCAGCACTCTTTCACAAACCAAGGACCTTTAAAAGAGAAGGTATCGACCTTGCAATGCAAACGATAAGCCACGGCCTAGAAAGCACCACCATACGAATCGAAGCTGGAAGCGCTTTGAACATAATCCCACAGAACACTCTGGGAGCTTTGATTGGGTAAACCCGTCACTGGGTTCAGTATGGTAAGCCCTGTGCACGAATTTTATAGAACAACACAAAAACTTTGGAAAAACGGGCTAAACCCGCCTGCGTACAGCCACAAGCAAGCTTGGGCTTGGCCCGACCAACACGACATTCGAAAAATAACTTCTTCTATTGCAACTTACAAAACTGGCGGGATCCTGTCCGCGACTCCAACGAGCTCCTCGCTCGATTAAAAAATTAGAAAATTTGCAAAACCAATTCCGCGGGAAAAATCATACAAGTTTTTGTTGCTGTAATCCTCCGAACAACGAAAGCAGGAAAGCGGCGGTTTTCGCTTTACACTCAGTATGTTTTTGTTACACTTCATAAAATCAGAAATTCGGAACTCTAAAAAAAATAAACCCCTTGAAGGTCACAAATGATTTTTATCTGTTAGTTAGGAAATATTATGAAAAACAAATCAATATTGATATCCACACTCGCAACCATCGCACTAACAATTTGCAGCAACTCCAGTGGAGCATCCGAACTTTTTCTTGAGTACAGGACACCCCACCATCGCAGCGCAACCTCTCCATTCGAATGGTCCAACAAAGAAGAACTTCTGGAGTTGTTCAATGTTGAGGTTCTTGAAAATGGAAAGCGAGTCGAGATAGTTCACATAACAAAGCCTGAAGACTGCAAAACTTTTTTCGAAGTTGTAGACGAAAATAAGGCTCTTGCAGAACAAACCAAGAAGTTGTTGGTAAATCACGATGAGGCGATAATAATTCCACATACAATTTACAAATGCAGCAACCTCGAATGGTTGTGTTTGACGACATCAGATGTAGTCAAAATGCACCCAATGATCGTAATGCTCAATAAACTGAAATCCCTATGGATATCAGCATCCAACAGACAAATTTTTCCATCGACATTTAGGCACAAGCTCTGTTCCGCACATTCAACTTTATCCACAGAATTCAATTTTGAAACCGCACACTTCTCAATGAGCGATGATGGCGAAGTTTCCGCACAGGTAAACTTTAATAACGGGCCTGGCGAAGTAAAATGTAAAGCAGAAATCCACGGAATCCCCGAAGACATCGACGAGTTCATCACGAAGAACGCTCTCGCGCATCTACCGACAACACTTGTAGAATTTATGATCAGAAGATTTCACTCAAACAATGAGTTGCCGAACAAAGCATTTGAATCCGGAATTCCGACAACACTGCACCAAAGCATACAAAGAGGATGCTCTGCCAAACGCAAACGAGACAGCGCAAAAACAGTTACAGAGATAAATAAAAAACAGCTGGTTAAAGAAATGTGGAACTTAGCACACGATAGAGTTTTCGACCGCAGGGTAAAAATTAGAAACGGGGAAATCGTCCAAGCACCTGCGGAGTGACTCCGCTAGGAAGGCTGAGCCTTCACCCATCAAGCACACACAAAATTTATCTATCGATTTGGAAGTGACAAAATAAAATTGAGTGTAACGAGATTAAATAAAACGAAACGCAGTGAGTTAAATAATGCTGAGGCTTGCCGATGCAAAACATGGGGAGTGCCGCTCTCTTTCCGTTGGTCAGAGAATTTTTATAAAAAAATCTGACAATCGCATTATGCAAATTAGAAATTAAATAAAACTGAACGCAGTGAGGTTAAATAAAATAAAACGACCATGGGGAGTTAAACTGAACGCAGTGAGGAAGGGGAGAACTCATTACATTTGTTGTGTTGCAAGGCGGCAAACAAATTTAGCGGATTGCTCGATGCTTGGGTTCCCTTGGAAAATGACCATATTTTTGGAGCTTGTTCTTTAGAATGTAAATCACCTGGACAGCTTGCTGCGGGTAAAGGCTCAGCCTTCCTGACCTACAGCCGACATAAAACGGCGCTTTTGGCCTAAAAATCAAGTTTTTCTTTCACAATTGGATATTTGAAAAAAACCGGCTACATTACTAATCCACACATTGAATAAACATGAAAATGTAAAATTCAACCTCAAAACAAGGTTTTTCAAATGAAAAAAAATGCACTCGTAATACTTGCGACAATAATCCTCGCGTCACATTCAAATGCCAAAATTAAAAGTGAGTACGGATCAATCGACATTTTTGGACCAACAAACTTAGATGAAATAACCCAAACCCTTCAAAACGAACCTGAAAGAAGTGGGGTTATAGTCAATTTATTTAATAATACTGCAGAAACATTTTTTAGAGCCGTAGCGGAAGTTAATCCAGAATGGGTCAAGAACATATATACAATCTACATTTCTGATGATGAACTGGTAACAATCCCAGATTCAATCGGCAAGCTTCAAGCACTCTATGTTATGACAGTTTCCTCAGAAAAATTGCAATCCATAAGCGAAGAAATTGGAAACATTGATGAACTTACATATTTAACAATTACAGACAGCCCCCAATTTAAATACCTTCCAGAGTCATTGCGCCCCAAAATATGTAGCGAACAGGCATTTTTCAATTTGTGGCTAGATTTCGGAGTTGCACACTTCAGCCTTAATGAAGATGGCCGCCTTGTCTACAGGGTAAACTTTATTAACGGTCCAGGAAAAAAGAGATGTGACGACAATGGAGAATGCGACGTTAAAGGATTTTATGGCCCATTCTTCAATCCCAATCTCAACATAGAAAAAAACAATGAAACGTTTTATAACGGGGTTATTGCGGCAACTAGAGGTTACGAAGAGCAACAAGAATTACACCAGGCCGCACAAACAATGTTAGATACCGAGCCAAGCCATAGAGATGAAGTCCTTCAGTCAATGCCAGCACCAATCGCAGTCGCCCTTAACACTGACCGGCAAGAAGAAGCAATCCGGTGTATCGTGGATAATAACATGATCGAACAAGAAGGCCTCAAAGACAATTGTTTTTTAGACATCTCAAATAACGAGGATGTTCCATTCTCACAGTTCATTCACCACAATTTTATTAACCAATAAGTTTTACAAGAGATTCCAAATGAAAAACAAATCAATTTTTATATCCACACTCGCAACCATCGCACTCACAATTTGCAGCAACATGTCCACCAATGCAGCAACAATCGAACTTCATTGCATCAGCCCCGCAGGACAAATAATCTCCTGGGAAGAAAAATGGTCAACTGACTTTGAGCTCATCGAAATAATAAAAGTAGAGGTCTTAAAAAACCACCGAAGTGTCGGAGCGGTTGTTGTAGAAAATCAGCAAGAGTACGACGCGATCAACAACATCTTAGAAGAAGCAAGTCGTGCAAACCAACCGATCCAAGGCGAAATTATAATTTATAAAAGCGAGTCAGCTACAACAACAGAAATTACAAATCTCAGAAAGCGAAAAGATTGGTCTGGAAATGAAGGATCCAACGAACTTCGCAACATCCGCAGAAAATTTTAGAGGCATGAAAAAACCACTTGTTATTGTTTATAAGCAAGGCAGGTAAGGGTTGTATTTCAAAAACACTCTAGGAATAATATGGTTGCCTTTTTGTGGAATACCTAACAAGGTAAACCATTCTGATGTTTATAGATTCTCAGCCACCAGTACTGCTCTGTTTTCTTCGCATCAACAAATGGAATGTCCAAAGACGCCCTCATCCCAAACTCAAACCTGGTGATACAACTCGCTAGCAACGTTATAAATTTATCTCCCATTTGCCCGATACATAGTTTTTCAAGCAGTATCGGCTCAAAAAAGCGCTCCTCAAAGTAATTGTAGAACTCACGCCGCTCTTTATCGTCAAAATCATAAAATACGAGAACATCGCGGTTAAACTGTTCAAGATCTTCAACAACATCAACATCAATCCCGGACCTTGTCCTAAAGGAAACTTCATCCCAACTGTACTTGATAGATTTATTAAAAAGGACATCGCGACAGATAAAAATTGCTTTTGCAAAAAACTTAATCAAAAACTCTCGGACAGATTCTCTACCGCCCAATTCGTTTGCAAAGTAAGAAATTTCGCCAGCACGGTAAATCATGTTGATTGTTTCGTCGTCATAGTAGTCATGGTTGATCCGAATCACAACCTTGCGAGGTTCTTCTTCTGTGTCAATTTCTTTTTCCACAGGAAGCTCTTCTCGTCGGACTTTTTCGCCAATCACCTCATCCTGGCGTGCAATTTTAGCAGGACGATCAGAATGTGACCAAACATTAAGTCGTTTTCTTTTTTTCCCTCGATTCAGAGGTTTGTTCGAACAAAGCTCCTTCAGTGGAATGCAATAACGCTCGGGATTGGAACGACGATCGTCCGCATTACTGGAAAAACATGACTGCAAAAAGCCTGTCAATAAAAAAATTACGAGTAACATCCGACGCACCAGGCTTATACAATCATCGCTGTCCATTATCTCCCTTTTCTAGGTGAAATCCCATTTCCATGTTTCAGGAAACACCATTAAAAAACATTTTTCACAAAGTTGATTTTTAGGAGATCGCATCCCTCCTTGGTCGATCATTCTACCCAACTTTTTTGAGGTTGTTTAGTAAAAAATAAAAATAATTTTTTACTTTATTTCCCTGAGAAAACTGGTACAAAAATCGAGAATTCTAGGAACACTTAAATGCTTTTTCGAAAGACCTCTGGCATCGGCGGAGGTTGCCAAAAGATCTTGTTGCCTGAGCCACTTTTATGACGCTCTCACTTCCATCAGTAAAATTTAAATTCGGACATTTATTTTTTTTACACCTACCATTTAATTACACAACGACATTTCTTCGCTTACCCTAAAAAATTCACACGGGAAGATTTGTAGTAGACTTGCTTGCGATTGTTCCTTTTTTCGCCAGGCAAAAATAATGAAAAAATCATTTGTGATTTTCATTACCACACTTTTAATTTCATGTACAACGTGCAATTCAATGCCAACACATACATTCTACTGCAATACCCATTGCTACAGACCATACCAATGGAACATTGAAAAAAGACGTGAATCTGTCTGCATACACTTTTATGGTTATGACAGCAACGGATTTACCGAGGAAGGAGAATGCTTCATCCAATGGAATTGGGGTTTTTACAAATTCTTATTCTCTAAAAACTCTATGGAAATTTTTTCCTATGTATTCTACCACGATGATGAATTTAGAGGCTTGATTCAATCTGCTTTTACACCATCGCAAATTGAGGTAAAAGTGGACACTTCAACAATGCAAAACGAATCTGATTTTCAAACCCTGGAAGCACAAGCAGGCCACCTAAAAAAGAAAATTCACAGGTGCGAGTCTGTCCATGTTATTAAAGATAAATCATGCAGACATCGTACAACTGCATCGTCTTACATGATAAGCTCTGAAAAATATCGTTGGGAAATCACACGGGATGAAGCAACAAACGTAACAATTCGCATTTTGCCCATCGCAGGGCATCTAAAAATATCTGAGCTGGAATTCAAAAAAAAAGCCGATCGTTATGTAATTTACCGCAGAGTTTTAGAAATCGCCGGGGATCTAAAAAGGTTTGTATCTCTCATCGCAACAGACAGGCAATTCGAACGAGTGATTATAAATCTTAATCCACACGCGATCAATGTGTTTATCCCAGATGACGAAGGTGAAAATGAAGTACACGAAGTAGAAAAGCAATTAGAGGAATTAACAGACATCATCAAAGTAAGGGGCTGCATCGTTCGATGCACACACAAAGAACAACAAAAAAAAATTCCAAAATTAGAACTTCCAAAAATCTCCGGGAAAAATTCTGTCACCCAAACCGAAGAACTATCTCAATCAATAACTACAAGGCTTCCATCAATTACGGCTAAACACATAAAAACTGGTTCAAGAACAGCGCGGAAATAAAAGCAATATTCGCGCTTCACAAAACAAACTTCATAGGATAGCCTCTGTTCCAATACATAAAAAAACACTTGGAGAAGAAAAATGAATAACCATTGTACAAAAATTTTAATTGCATCACTTTTTATTTCAGGCTCACAATGCACGGCAATGCCAACATCATTGTATCTGCGTGACTCCTGTTTCGGAGTAAATATTAGCAACGAAATTTTAGAACTAAAAATAAAACGCTTCGGTGATAACACAACAATAGAATACAGAGACAATGAAACCGAGATAATCTCAAAATTCTACATCCTATGGAACAAATTTAGAAAAGAATTTGTGATAGTCATTCCCGCATGTAGTATCGCAAGCTTTAAATCTGCCTTTGAGTCATGTCAGGAATTTCGGGAATTAATAAGTAATCTCGAGAGCCCTGTTGCCGTTGAAATCAGAGTACCTCAAAACACAGATATTTTGATTCCAGGAAAATGGCTGAGCAAAAACATCCCGAAGTTCAACGGAGCCTACGTTCTCGACACCCATCTCGGGTTAAGTCACGAAGTAAACACTGTATCTCGAGCAGAAAATTTTATTTGTGGAATACAACAAATAAATAGTGAACGGCGAGCAAATGTCACATTCACTGACACAGAAGAATCTCTTGGATATCGCATGGCAGATTCAGACCAAAGGCCATACATTATTTACATTCACGAAAAAGTCTTTCCGATACTTCTCGAGAAATTCAACACAAACCCCGAGTTTCATGAATACGTTTGCAGAATGTTTTATGGCGCATTCATCGATCTGATCATGTCATCTCGCGACGACGACAAAAAACCAAAACTAAAAAAACTGCTTTCTGGTTTTGCACAAAAAATTCCAGGAATTGTTGGCACCCAGGTTTACGTTGGCTCATAGGGAAAAAATGAAAAAATATTCATTCGCCGCACTTATCGCAATGTTTTGCCTATCGTGTCACGCAGCACCAAAAGAATTCTGCTCGCATTTCGACAAGAATACATTGTCATATACTGTGACTGATGCTACCGGAACCTTAAGCGTTTCCCACGAAAATCACATCATATGCGCCACTTACACAGCCCCAAATGGCTCAGACAAAGTAAAATTTCACGTCCGTTGGAACAGGCAAAAAAAAGAACACATAATTGTAATACCATCTCATCAATCCCTTCTCTTCAAAACAGCCATTGAAAACTGCCCAGCATTAAGAGATTTAATTTGCAAAATCGATAATGCTTTCATAGAAATCATAGAGACACCAAGCGAAGATTTTTACTTTCCCGGAAAATGGCTTCGGGAACATATGAAGAATTTCGTAGGATCCAAAATTTTCCCCGGGCACCTGCTTCTACAGCAAGTCAACGAGACCCATAAAAACTTCTCACTTCGCGAAACCGAAAAAGACGGTACCGTCACGATAACTTTTCCTGAAGGTCCTTATTCTTTTTACATAAGAACCTACCAGTCGGAAGAACCATCCCCATACCAGATTGATATAGACGCCAAAAATATCTCAGACTTATTGTTTTTCTTGGAAAAGCACGTCGAATTTGAAGAATATCTGCACCACGCGTTTTATGACGCATCAGTTTTTCTACTGGTTCCCCAAGGAAAGACCGACGAAGAATTAGAGTCTTATGAAAAACAATTACGCGCAGTTATGCGAAAACTCCCAGGGATAAGGAGCTTTAAGGTCATGGAGCAAAAATCAGAATACAAATGTATGATGGCTCCGGAATAATGCATTAAACGACAAACAAAAATCCTTCGATGTTCGCAAAATCATGTAACCACAACCAGGAACCAAAAATGAAAACGCTTTTTTCCTACTTACTTATCACAATGTTTTGTGCAACACCCGCAACACCTAATACAATTTTATGCAAACATTTTTCCGTGATACAACACCAGAACGAAGCATCTTTCTCAGCAATATTGGAAATCGTAAACTATTTTGAAAATGGCAAAACACTAGAACAAATCCACTATACAGTTATGGGCGCAAACTCAAAAAATCCCAAAATCATGATTGATCGCAACATGCTTAAAAAGATGGAGGAGTTGGCACAAAAAGATAAATTTTTTGATCATTGGTTCAGAGACAATTTTCATAAAAAGCATATACTCGACACACAAAGTCACAGATCAGGACCAATGATCAAGGTTGACACACTATTGCCCCAAGAGGTCACTCTGTTTCTGGAAGCGGAAGAATATGTCCGCAACAGTAATGCCTGGGGAAAGATACAAAGCTTTGTTACAGATTCAAGCGGAAAAACAATAATGAAAATTTCTGATGGGGAAGATGCAGCATGCGCAATTTTCCAGGATGAATACGTTGCATTCTCAGGAAACCGCTGGTTATTCGACGAATTACTTCACAAGGACAATAAATTTAAACAAAAAATACAATCCCTCCGCGCATTTAAACTCATCACGAAAATTGAATATGATGATGAAAGTGAAGAGTGCCAACTGATGCACGACTTAGAAGGAATCATACCAACACAAGGGATTGTGAGAATAATTTTTTTGCCAAAAGATGCTTTCAAAGAAACATCAACCGAGACCATTAAAAAACGGCTTCTTTCTTTATGCTCAGGAAAAAGCACAAACAGAGAAACAGTAACTAAGATTTTTGACGAAGACTTGAATCGCTTTATCAGATTATTAGACGAACAGCCGGACTTCAGGCGCACACAACAAGAATATTTTCAAAATATGCCCATTGAAATCATAGTCACAGAAAAAACTTATAATGATCCTATCCTAAGGCAAGTCATAGAATACGACTTCGAAAAACTAGCTCGGTTGCTTCCTGGAATAAAAACACCACAGATTAGGCAAAACACAATCGAAAAGCCACTTGAAACACATCGTGTCCATTTCCTTCAACTTAATGAGCATTAAAAGGCAAACATCGACAAAAAGCAGCAAAAACACTCCAAAGTGACAAACAACACAAAGTCCTGTAGCATCTGGTGAAATACGCAAAAACAATTGGAAGGGAAACAATGAAAAAGCTTTTATCCTACGCATTTATCGCAATCCTTTGTAGCGCACAAATCACATGTGGCAATCATCAGACAAAACCAAAAAACACGCCGGAACCACCAGCGGAAGAAATGAAGTTAAAAAAAGATTTATACATCTTGAACACAGTACCCCTCGGAGAGAGCATTGGGGTAAAATTATCTATTTACACAGACAGTACAGAAGTAAAAAGTTCGGAAAGAATCTATTTCATTCGACGAACACCAAGCACAAATGAATGGACCATAATCATTCCGGGGCGCCTCAAAGCCTTCAAAGATGCTTTTAAAACATGCAAAGAATTCAGAAAATTAATCGCCGATCTGTCCGGTCCAACCTCAGTAGAATTCAGAGGATATGAACCAGCCAATCCATCCAAAGATGACAAACAATGGCTAGCCGCAAATATTCCAAACTTCACGGGCAACAACATCAAGGACTTGCCTAATCATCTATTGCTAAATTACGAGCCCTGCACGCTCTTTTCTGATGCAAAAAGTTTTGTCCATGAAGAAGAACAATTCAGTCGCTTCCGCGTTAGTAAACTAGTAACCGTCTACATTCCTAAAACAAAGCAAGAAACCCGCTTTTCTGTTGTTGAATCAGGCACATTCTATTGTCAGCCGTACATGATCGATATTATTTACAATGATGTTCAATTGCTATGCAACGAATTTAAAACAAACCCAGAATTTAGAGAATACGTCTGTCAAGTATTCTACGGTGCAACTGTTTGTATCACGCGATACAGCAGCTATAAAGGAACATATACACCCGAAGAGGCAAAAGAACAGTTCTTGAAAATTGCACACGAAATCCCGGGCATTAAAAATGTAGTAACCCATTTTTGAAACTAGCCATTGCATCAATTGGAGTGTAAACGTGAAAAAATATTTATTCGCCACGCTAATCGCAACATTTTTGACCGCAACGCACATCACCAGTAAGCCATTTTCTGACAGTGCGCAAATTAAATTCTCCGTAACACAACACCAAGTCTATTATCACACAAGGGATTACAAATCTTATTGCTTGCTTTATACGGTCGTTAACTACTTTGATGACAACGGAAAAATAAAGGATCAAATACGATACTTCGTGAAACTCAACAAATCAAACAAGATAGAAATTGTAATCTATAATGATGAATTCAGAAGAATGAAAAAACTAGCAAAAATGGATCCGTATTTTGAACGCTGGCTCATTGACAATATTTATGATAATCGTATCGATGCGTGGGACGCCAAGTGGCTCCCCCCTAGTGATGAAATATTTACACTCTATGAGCTAAACCATAAAGAACTTGGTTTATTGTCTGAGGCAAATGAACATCTCCACACAAGTAACACCTGGAGAGACGGACTAAGACGGACCGTCACTTCAGATGGAAAGACTGTTATGGAAATCAGAAAAAAGACCGAATCTCAACTAGACCATTCCTCAGCATGCGCTTTTTTTCAAGACGAATATATTGCAATAGCAGGAAATTATACTTTGCTTGTAGGCTCACTTGAATTCTCACGAATAATTAAGTCTTCACAAAAATTCAAATTTCTTGTGTACGACATGTTTGGCCCACAAATATTTGGCAATATTTATTCTATTGTTCCAAAGCAAAGTATTGTGGTCTGGATGAACGACGAAGAATTAAAATGCCACAAATGTCGAAAAGATCGTGAACCCCTCACTAGTCTTGTCTCACTCGTGATGGTCCAAGAAAGAGAGGGCCTAGAGACAGTTATTAAGATTTTTTCCGAAGACCTTCATCGCTTTGTAAGAATGCTAAGACATGGCAACTTTACAGCCACCCAAAAAAAAGATTTTGAAAGCGCTCACGTTGAAATAATAAGCACAGAGAAAGAGTTAAGCAATCATTCAAGGATGAAAGATTTAAAAAAATACGAAGAACAACTTACGAACCTGCTTCCTGGAATAAAACCCCCAGAATTTAGACCAAACACAGTCGACAAGCCAGGAAGAGCACATTACACCAAATTTTTACAACTGGGCAAAGCATCACACCACAGACAAGAAGCTTCAATAAACCCACAGGGCCCCGATGAATTTGCCCCGTCGGACTTTGAAGAAATCGCATTTTTTTAAAAAAACCAAAATTTATACCAAACACAATCGACAAACCTAAGAACAAATTATGCCAATTTTTCACAGCTTGGGAGCGCAATTAAATTGCATTCATTTTCTTACACCCACTTTAATAATCCCCGAGAAATCATCTGGAAAAAGTTTCCACACAAAAACATCCTAGACAAAACGATTTTATACCAGTATTGTTGGCACAGAATTGCAATAAAATATGTAAAACAAAAGGAAACAAAATGAAAAAATTTTTATTCGCCATACTTGTCTTATCACTATGTGCCACGAACAATTCTAAAAGTTGTATCGTCATCAAGTGCGGCGGAAAAGCAACATCCTCCAAATCTCCACATAAGCGTATGTCCAAAAAAGAAGTTAGGGCAATTGGCGCAGAATTCCAGACAAAAACCGGAGCGGAATATCAGGCAACAGCTTATGTGTATGACGGCAATTCGGGAAAACCGAAAATGGTATCAATGGACTCCGAAAATTTTATCAACCTCTTGAAATTAGTTACAGAAATGGATTCCCCAGAAATAAGTGATTTAGAACTTATAAACAATCTCAGACACAGCAATGTATTGATCGCTCTTCCTAAAGAAGTTTACCGTTCCACAAATCAAATGGAAACCTTCGCAAGGAGAAAACGCCAGCTAAAAGAATCACTTTATGAGATACGATCAATCACCTTCATTCCGCAACATTCTGAAGCGATTGAAGTTATAGAAATATCGGACGGTGGGCGTCCAGAAAAAAAATTAGTACAATTCCCCGTTTAAAAATCACACACGCTGCACAAGGCATAGGGTGTGGACTGCAGGGGTACAAGCCCATGCCGACCTAAACCGCGACGATCCGTTTCTTAAATGCCTTCTGTGACATCGATGAATTTACGCCAAGACC
>JABIAA010000076.1 GCA_018656485.1 bacterium
CAGAGAGATTTTCGAAGGAGGCGGTCCGCCACAAAGCTGTGTTGTTGGCTGTTGGCCTACGGATGCGGGTTCGCCTCCTGAAAATAAAGTTACCATTGGGTTTGAGTCGCGCGATCAGCTGGAAAATTTTGTGTTTGAGTTAAAATATCTTGATGATGAGCGATGCGATGAACTCGAAAGAATTCAGGTTCTCTATCTCGCGAACTTGGGGCTCAAAAAGATTCCAGCGTTTGTTTTTGCGTGTAAAAATTTGCAGCGGCTTTTTCTTGAGAACAATGAGATTGAGAAGGTTCCTACAATAATTTCGGAGCTAAAGGAATTAACTTTTCTGCAGCTCGGGGGGAACAAAATTCGATGGTTGCCGGGGTCGCTTAGAAAACTTTATAATCTTCATGGGTTAGTTCTCGACGCGAACCCGCTAAATGCAATGTTTCCAATTCCAGATCTTGTAGACCTTAAGTTTTTAGAGTTTATTTCGCTTGACGTTGAAGTGGCAAGGTGTCTTGGATTTGAGCCAATAACATCAATTCCCGGAAATGAAATGATCGATGGGGGCTCTGTTTTTGTAAAACATCCTATTCCACCATCGCGTGAATTCTCAGTGAAATCAGGCTGTGTTATCAGCTAGGCCGTCAGATGTCTTCGTCGCGAGACTTAGCCTGCAATTAAATTGGTAGACGCGAAGTTGTAGATTCCAGCGATGTAAATGCATTGCATTGTCAATACGAAAGCCAAGGGTGTTAACCTCGTGAAAAAATTATTATTGATACTTTTTCTTTCCACTGCTTTTATATCTTGTGTGCATGCTTGTGATGAAGCATCAAGTCTGGCTTATGGTCCGTGTTATTGGTCGTGGGTACCAACAATTTTTGGTTTTAGTGAGAACCTTAGCGTAAACCCACGGGGCCAAAAAGGGTTGGATGCATTTTTTGCAAAAATAAAGCGAGGGCAGCAAGACGGTGCATCGAGTGAGGACAGAAAATATTGGTATTTAGCACAACGACTTATAATTTTTTATTTCCGTGGGGCCTTTTGTTGGTACAATGTTTCAACGTTACCCTCAGAAATTGGAGAACTTACAAATCTTGAGAAAATTTATTTGGACGATGGCGAGCTGGCATCGCTACCATCAGCAATTGGAGAGCTTACTAGGCTTTGTGAGTTGTATCTAAGGCGCAACAAGTTTACATCGCTACCATCAGAAATTGGAAGATTAACAGGTCTTAAGAAGCTTGATCTCAATGGTAATAAGCTTACATCGCTACCATCAGAAATTGGGGAGCTTACACATCTTGAAATGCTTAATCTCAGTGAAAACAAATTTATATTGCTACCACCAGAAATTGGAAAGCTAACAGATCTTAAGGAGCTTGATCTCAGTAGCGATGAGCTTACATGTATACCAGAAGAAATTGGAGAGCTTACTAATCTTGAAATGCTTAATCTCACTAGAAACAAACTTACATCGCTACCCTCAGGAATTGTTAAGCTTGCGGGGCTTTGTAAGTTGCTTCTAGGGCGGAACGAGTTTTCAACTCTGCCCTTAGAAATTGTAAAGATGACAGGTCTTAAGGAGCTTAATCTCACTAACAACAGGCTTGCATTGCTTCCGAAAGAAATCGGAGAGATGACAAATCTTAAAATCCTTTATCTCACTCACAACAGGCTTACATTGCTTCCAAAAGAAATAGGAAGGATGATAAATCTTAAAATCCTTTATCTTGATGCCAACGAACTTACATTGCTTCCAAAAGAAATGGGAAAGTTAACAAATCTTGATAGATTTGACATCGATCATAATTGTCTTGCAACGGTACCACCAGAAATTTTTAGATTAAAACTTTCATTTTTTCATGCATTCGGCAATCCAATAAAATACCTTCCAAAAGAATTTTTTGGGTTGGGGCGGAAATCATACAGCAAGTGTACCGACCTTGCCTACTATGGTGCTCCTTGTAGTGATAGATATCGTTCTGGTTTCTATCGTAAGGTTGTTCTAGCTCGGCCGCCGGTTCAGCAGCCGGATCGGTATGGAACAGTTACGCTTTCTCATCCGCAGGAACAAGTCTGGTTGCGTGATGAATTTAGAAGAAATCCAAGATTCAAAAACCGAATCAAAAAGTTTAAATACATAGAGCTTCTTGAAGGAACTGATCCACCTAAAAACTGTGTCGTTGAGGGTTGGCCGACAAAATCAGGAGCGATTAATTCAGGAAATCGGGTCGTCAAAGAATTTGTGTCGCGCGAGCAGCTTTTGAATTTCATGAGCGAATTCGAAATTTGGGGAGATAGAAATGGTGAATTGGAAGAAGTTGTTGAACTCAGCCTCCAGGGATTTCAGCTTAGAGAAGTTCCACCGTTTGTTTTCGAGTGCAAAAAGCTAGAGCGACTTTTTCTTGAGGACAACGAGATAGAAGTGGTGCCAGAAGAAATTGGAAAACTTGAAAATTTAAATTTCCTTAGTCTTGGAAATAATGAAATTCATCAATTGCCAATGTCGCTTGGCAAGCTTACAGAGCTTAGGGGATTAGTTCTTGACGCAAATCCACTAGATGTTGAGCTTCCCATTCCAAATTTAGAGTACCTCAAATATCTAGAATTTATTTCATTGGACACGGAAGTTGCACAGCGTCTCAGGCTAGAGTTAATAAAATCAATTCCCGGAAATGAAATGATTGATGGGGGCTCTGTTTTTGTAAGCCCTCCTATTCCGCCACCAGACTGTCATTTTTTATTTGAATCAAGCTGTGTCATCAGCTAGGCCGTCAGATGCCTTTGTCGCGAGATTTAGCCTGCAATTAAATTGGTCTGACAAACAAAACGCGAAGTTGTAGATTTCAATGATGTAAATGTATTTCATTGTCAATACGAAAGCCAAGGGTATTAACCTCGTGAAAAAATTATTATTGATACTTTTTCTTTCCACTGTTTTTACATGTTCAGTTTATGCTGTGGTTACAGATAAGATTCCTGAAATTGTTAAAAATTGGGAGGGAGTGCTGCACGTAAAAATCCGAGGGCAAAAACAATGCGATGCATTTTTTGCAAAGCTAAAGCGAGGGAAAGGAGATGGTGCACTTTCTGGCGACAAAATATACTGCGAAACTGCAAAAAAAATTGAAGCACTCGACTGCGATGGAGAAAGCGTATGTTTCAACAACAAAATAAGGCATCTTTCACGAGAGATTCGGGAACTAAAAGCCCTCTGGTGGTTGAAGCTAGATCATAACTGTTTTTCCAGTATTCCTTCGGAAATTGGAGGACTTAAGCGGCTTCGACAGTTGAGGCTTTGGGATAACCAATTTGGAGTATTCCCGCTACAGATTGTAGGACTTACAAATCTTGAGGTTCTGGACCTTAGTGACAATCAGCTCGAGAAGTTTCCATCGGTTGGAACGCTTTCGAAACTTGAAAATTTGGCTCTCAATAACAACCAGCTTGTAAGTGTGTCGCCAGAAATTGGGGAATTGAAATCTTTGAGGCAGCTGTGGCTTGATGACAATGAAATTGAGGTGCTTCCACCTGAAATTGGGGAGCTTAAATTATTGAAGAAACTTGGGCTTTCACACAACCAACTTAAAATACTTCCACCACAAATTGGAGACCTTGTAAATTTGAGGTTACTGTTTCTTTGGAGTAATCAACTCACATTGCTTCCATCAGAATTTGGAAAACTTAGAAGCCTTAAAGAACTGTATCTTTGGGACAACCAGCTCTCATCGCTTCCAGCAGAATTTGGAAACCTTGGAAGCCTTAGAGACTTATCTCTCAGGTGGAATAAATTCGCATTGCTTCCGCCAGAAATTATAAAACTTACGTCTCTTCGGCTAGATTTCAGAGATAACGAAATGCAGTAAGTTAAATAAAATGGAGTGAAGCTAGGTTAAACACTCATTCGCAATGCGACCAGATGAATAGACCAATTCACGCGGATACAGTTTCGGAAAGTCTTTCTTGTGCATTTGAGCTGTGGGGGAAGGCCCATAACCGGAATAAAAAAAGCTGGACCGTTTTACTGGCCCAGCTTTTTTAAACGTTGCGTTTACTTGAGATGCTCTACAAGCGTACTTGTTCCTTGAGGTGCTTCCCTGGCTTAAAGCGAGGAATGTTGACCGCAGGAAGTTTGATACGCTCTTTCGTCGCAGGATTAATTCCTACGCGCGCAGGACGTCGAGAAATCCAGTACGAGCCGAAGCCAGTAATGGAAACTTTTCCGCCCTTTTTGAGAGTTCTCTCGATGACGCGCGTCAACGAAGTGATCACCTTCATAACATCTTTTTTGTTAAAAGTGGTTTCTTCGCTAATGGCTTCTACGAGTTCGCTCTTGTTCATGGTATATCTCCCATAAAAAACTTGAGAACACGAACGACCGTGGACCGGCTACCCAGTTATGGAATTTAGAAGGTGTTCATCCCTTTGTCAACTGCGAATGTGCTATTTTCCCTGATGTGAACGGCTTTCTCGTGGAGATGAAACGCTTTTTCTTCTTTAAAGTGTTAGACAAGTTATTCTTCACAAAAGCCTGTAACTTACGATATGTTTCATTTAGTTTTGTTTTGAAAAATTAAGGGATTGTGATGATTATTGATACCCATTGCCACCTTGATATGATGGTAAAAAAAAATTATGAAGAAAATTTTTCTGACGACCTAATTCCAAAAATTGGAGAAATTGTTGCTCAGGCGGAATTGGCTGGAATTACGAACATAATCAATGTCGGAGTCGACCTCCCATCGAGTGAGGTTGCAATTTTGCTCGCGAAAAATTTTCCGATGGTTTTTGCATCTGTCGGAATTCATCCGTGCGATCTCTCGGACGAGTGGGAAAAGGATATTGAAAAAATCGACAAGCTGGCAGAACACGCGGAGAAAAATAAAATCGTCGCCGTTGGCGAAACAGGAATGGATTTTTACCACAAGCCGTTTGATGCAGTTGTTCAGGAAGATGCTTTCAGGGCACAGATCGAGATTGCTTTGAAGTATGACCTACCACTCATTGTTCACATGCGCGACGCAACGGACGAGACCATTAAAGTTCTCGAGGAATTTCGCCATGAGCTTCGCTGTGTCATGCATTGTTTTTCCGGTGGATTAGATGTTGCAAGGGAGCTTGCAGATTGGGGTTTTTACATCGGAATAGATGGACCGGTTACGTACCCAAAGAACGAGGGGCTGCGCGAAGTTGTGAGAGAAATAGATCTTAGCCAGCTGCTCGTTGAAACCGACGCTCCGTTTTTGAGCCCGCAAAAGAAAAGAGGCGAGAGAAATACTCCCGCCTTTCTTCCGTTAATCTTGAACGAAATCGCGCGTCAAAGAAACTTGACCGTTTCAGAAGTTGCTACTGCAACAACAAAAAACGCACGAAAACTTTTTAAGATTCCGAGCTAAGCGACCATTCCTCTTGCGTCTTCAATGATTTTGTCAAAGTCGCTGGCGCTTGATTTGTTTTCTTCGCTGCAGCTTTGTTCGCTTTGGCTTTGTTCGCTGCGGCTTTGTTCTTTGCGTTGCTTCAAGTCACGTTGAAGGACATCGATTGCGATATTGATGTTCGTTGTTCCGCGGGTGAGCTTGTATGGGAACACAAGTTCGCCGTTGGCATCGTGAGTGATTTCTACGCAGAAGTTTTTGAACTGACCGTTGGTCATCGACTCAAGTTGTTTGACTCGTGGGTAGTGCGATGACAGCAAGCACAATGTGTTTGGTTGTTGTGCGATCGATTTTCCAAATGCGCAGACAAGTGCCTCAGCTGGTTTTGGCTCAGTTCCTGAGAACAACTCGTCAAGGATGAGGAGTGCGAATTTATCTTTTGAAGAAGCTTTCGCGGTCTCAACACATTCGATTGCTCGTCGGCATTCTGCCAAGTGCTTTGACTCGCCAGTTGCGATGTTGTCTGAAACGTTGAGTGATGTTCGGACTGTGTCGAAGAATGTCATGCGAGCGGAGCTTGCTGGCGCAATTCCGAAAGCTGGTCCAATGAGTCCAGCTGCAAGTCCTACGAGTTTCATTGCGACAGATTTTCCACCCTTGTTCGCGCCACTGATCATCATGCCGTTGAATCCAGCGCCACTACCAAGGTGGATGTCATTTGTGACGGCTTCGCTTTGTGGGACAACCGGATGCCATGCATCTTTGAGCTGAAGCTCTGGTTGCTCTGCATTTTCGATGAAGTCGATGAAGCTAAATTCGGTTGTGCTGCCGGTTACGTTTTGCTGTCCCTCGTGTTCCTTCATGAGCTTAGCCATTGAAAGATGTGCTTCAACGTTGCCGAGGAAGGAAACTAGCTTTTCGATTTCAGGTCGGATCTTTTTGAAGCGTGCGTAGACAGCTCTGACACGACCCATTCTAGAAACGTACGCTGGTACATCTTGCTTGTATGTTTTGGTTTGTGCAATTTCCAAGATTCCTTCGATTTGTTCTTTGATCGAATTTTCGCCATCTTCGGAGAAGTAATTGCGAACATCATCGGCGAGCCATGCGAGTGATTTGTGTTCTTCAAGTTCACTAGCCAAATCTTTTGCGTAGTCGGAAAGTTTGCAAAGAGCTTTGGTTAGATCAAAGAGTTTCTTATCGGATGCAAATAATCTTTTCTCGTTAAAAATGTGTGAGATCAGGATCCCTGCAGTAGCCAATACGGTTGTTGTTATTAGTATCGGATTGATGATGTGTTTTTTCTGCTCGTATGCATCTTTGGCAACCGCTTTTCCGACTTTTAATCCCTCGGACAAGTTCTTGAGACCCGCTCCTTTTGCGATGGCATATCCGATGACGACACCGACAATGAGTTTTAGATTGTCCATGGCTACCGCCGTCAAGACTTGGCCTGCGGCTGCAAGTGGAGTTCCAATTGTTTTTGTTCCCCTGCAGAAATCAGTCCAGCCAGGGCTTGTGTGTTTGAAGCACTTCCAGTTGATTCCTGGGAGGGTGCTGTCGAATCCAAGCATCGAATCCTTACAGCCAAGAACTCTTAAAAGTTCGGATGCATTTTCTTCTGAGCTCTTTGCTGATTCAAAAAGGCTGCTCAAGCGACTGCGAAGTTCTTCGTCTTCGACAATAGCTTTGACTGTTGCTTGCCCACGCTTTGCTGCTTCGAGTGATGTTGGGCCCTGGGAAAGAATGTTTTTGAGTGCGGCCTTACCAACGTTGGTCGAGGTTCTGCTGATCGATGACACGACTGCGTCGATGTCCAGGTCCTGTGCGAGCGTGTCGGCGAGCCTTGGGGCGGATGCTGCGCTGGCTAGCATTGTTGCTGTGTAAAATGAAGTCACGGCGAGAAGAGCTGTGATTTTCTTGAAGCGTTTGTTCACGTTTCCTCCATAAAGGTTTGGAAATAGATACGTTGCACTCCACAAAACGTGCGGGTGCACGAACGGTCATTGTAGGGTAAAGCCTTTTTGGCGGAATGCAATGACGGATTAAAAAAAGCTTTTTTGCTTTAGATAACGAATGGTTTTACGGATTTTAGAATCTTTTCCACCACCCATGCTGGCCGAGCTTGCGCGGCTTTAAGGCGAAGAGCGCATCGAGGATGACGTGCGAAATGGCTCCGATGACGAAGAAGACGTAGATGTGGGCTGGGACTGCGACTGGTGATCCTAGGATTTGTCCCGCGCAGTAGGCGAAGAACAACGGGATGGCGAGCAAGAAGACGGGTCGGTGAGTCAGGCCTCGGTGCTTCCCGAGCAGTGGAACGAAGATGAAACCCAAAAGCGCAACTGAGAGCACCCAGTTTTGATCGAGGATGGAAAAGATGAGGCATACTCCCGCGAGTGCCATGAAAATCCATTGTCCGACAGATTTGGTGTCAACATCCGGAAAGAGCGAGCCGAGTAAACATGCCAATCCGGCGGTGATTCGATCTACGGGTTCAAGCAGCTCAAAAAATTCTCTCGTGACTGGCAAGTAGGCGATCGCTCCAAAGACGGCAAGTCCAGCGACGAGGTGTCCACGAAATGTTGCCATGGTTCAACTCCTGTGATTCTCGAAACTTCTTTCGCAATAACTTTGCGGACAAGTTGCGCGAAACTTTCTTCACGATAACTCTTTGGTGAAGATGGAGGAAAGCAAACTCAGGAAATTACTTTGAGCGTTGTGTTGGGATAATAAAATTTTAGGATGTTGGGAACACTCCATCCTTTGCGGACGAGCTCTCGTGCTCCACGTTGGCACAGCCCTAGGTGATGCCCAAAACCCTTGCCACAAATTTCGAAGTCATTTTTGTTCGCTGTAGCTTTATTCGCCGCTGCTTTGTTTTTGACTTCGATGTTGAGGCTGTAGCATGTTGTTTTTCCGAGAGCTTCGTAGAATGAGCGCCCCTTAATTTTTGCACTTGATTTGTCGCCGACTAGCATCAGCTCCTGTGCAACTCCGGCTTTGTCTTTTGAGACCACTTTGATATTTTTTAACATTCCAACATTTTTGAAATCGCTTTGTGTCAGCGGATGGCTCCTGAGGGAAAAAGCCAAGTCCATGTTGTTTATCGATTGCTTCCAGTTGAAGAGCGAGTAGCCCCGGCAGTAGACGCATCGTCTGTCTCGCGCTAGGTACGGAAATTGGTGAACCTCTTTTCGATCAACATTCGCAGGAATGACTCCACCGCAGCAGGCGTCAAACATTGTCAGTGCAACTTTGTCTTTGTGCGTGACAACAATTCCTCGGGTTTTGCGAATGGCGTCGCGCAGATGCGTGTACTTGTGCTTGCCGTTGTAAACTTGGTTGTGGTTGCTATTTTTTACGTCGTAGAATTTTCCGTTCCCGTTTGGGTTTTTGATGTGGTACATAGCGTAGCTCCGTGATGCGATGGCTTGAACTTGATGCATCTCGCTTGGCCACGACTGATAAACCTCCGTTAGCAAAACTGAGTACAAATAATCTTCGAGTGGCAGGATGTTGATGACGAGGAGTTGATTTTTCTTTTGATCTATTTCAAGCCGCATTGTTCCGTCGTATGAACTTTCCCAGAGATTTGTGTGCCCAGATGTTGGCGTGATGTCGAACTGTGTTCCCTTGAGTTTGTGGTACGACTCGTCTCCTTTTTTCGAGTAAAGCATTCCGTCAACGATGGCGAGTTCGATTGACGATAATTTTTTCTTTGCTTTTCCATCGAGAGAAGAAAGCACAAGCTTTTGCTCTGGCTCAGCGGTTAACGATATTTTTTTAATGACCCTGAGCGGATGCTCTGAGATTAAAACCCTGATTTGCTGGGCGTCGCGGTTTACAATTTTGATCTTCTCTTGGTGGTGCTTAACTTTTTTCTTTGGTTTTGTGTTGGCTATGAGGCAGATCCCACCAAGCACAAGCACGGTTGTGATGATGTTGAGTGCACGAGAAAAATTCATGGAGTTAGTTCGATTCCGCATTTCTCAAATACATTTTCGACGTACGATGGTACAAGTTTTTGTTTGTCTATTCCATCGTTGGCAAGTTGGTCGGCGACTACATTTTTTTCGCGCATGACATGACGAAACTTTACTTTGAGTCCCTCGCAAACATGATCTACTGCAGCTTTGAGTATGACAATGTGCGGCGTGCGAACTTTGTATTCCCCGGTCATCTGGCGGACCATCAACTGTGAGTCAGAAAAAATATTGAGCGATTCTAGATTTTCGCAAAGCTGCCTCGCGATGACGACACCAGCTACGACCGCGAGATATTCGGCTTTGTTGTTGGTTCCCTTTCCGACGAAGAAACCGCGCTTGATTTCTTTATCACCATCTTTGATGTAAATCCCGATACCGCTTCGACCAGGGTTCCCGCGGGAGGCACCGTCAACAAAGATCGACGGTCCGGCAACTGCGCGTGGTTTCGCTGATGGCTTTTTGCGATCAACTAGCCCGGCAAATAATTTAAGTTGCTTGTTCATAAGTGATCACTAAAATTGTGCGTTAAGAGCGTCTGCTTCCTCTTCACGGTCCAGGTAGATCAGGCGGTAGCAATTTCTGCACACCATGATCTCACTTCTTTTTAGCCTGGTAAAATCTTTTGCAACAATGCTGTAGTAGCAACTGCTGCAACTTTCACTGGAAACCGGAACAATAGGATTCGGAACAGATTTGATCATTTGTTCGTATCGTTTCATCCAATCTTCAGGAACATTTTTTGCGATATCGATTTTTTCTGCAAGAATTTCGGTGAGCGTTCTTTCGTCTGCGGCTTTCAAATCGTCAGTGTCTTTAATGCTTTGCGTGAGGGTTTCCGCGGAAGCTCCTTGTTTAGCTTCGATACTTGCAGATTTTTTTGTCTCGTGGTCAAGGTCATGCCATGCGACCTCTAGGGAATTTTCTGTTTCCCGCAGTTGCTTTGCGATGGCATCTAGTTCTTTCTCGATGGCGTTGTACTCTGCTTGTTTCTTGATTGTCTTACCGCGCTGTTTGACTTCGAGTTCCTTTTCCCTGAGGCCGGATGAATCGAGTTCAAGTCGGTCGACCAATTTTTTTTGCTCACGGAGAGCTTGGTGACTTTGGTCGATTACAGATTTGGTGCGCTCAATGAGGGCTTTGCTCTCATCGATTTTCTTTGAGTGCTTGATAATTTGGACGCGCACCTCATTGGCTCTGGCCTCTATCACCGAAAGCTTTTTTAGATTTGAGACCAGCTCCCTTACTGCGACCATTCTGATTCCTTCGTGGTGGGCCCACCAGGATTCGAACCTGGGACCGTCCGGTTATGAGCCGACTGCTCTAACCAAGCTGAGCTATGGGCCCACGAGATTTTCTCCTACCGAGCCCCAGTGTACTTCAGGTGTCTTCCGTTGTGAAGCCAGTTTTCTCGGTTGCTTACAATGGCCGGTGTGAGCTTTTTCTGTTAGAATCGCTGCGTTGGACTTGTCATTGAGAGGTAAAAGATGGCTACTAAAAAGGCTTTTTCTACGGAAAACATTCCGCCACGAACGCTTGTATTGGGTATTTTTGCTCCGTACAACAAAATGACATCTGTCCAAGACTACTTCGACGAATTCGAAAGCCTAGTCGACACTCTCGGCGTTGAGCCTACCGAAAAAATATTTATTCGGCTTCGCTCGATCGACAAAGCAACTTTCTTGACCAAGGGGAAGCTCCACGAGGTTGCCGAGGCTTGCGAGAAGCTTGAGATCGAACGCGTAATCTGTTCAGAAATTCTGAGGCCACTTCAGCGCCGGGCGTTAGAAGATCACCTAGAATGCGAGATAATCGACAGGGAAGAGCTTATTCTTCAAATCTTCAAGCGGTCCGCAATGACCTCTGAGGGGAAGGTCCAGGTCGAGATGGCAGAGGTCGAGCTTATGAAAACTCGGCTAGCAGGCAGGGGGCAAGGACTTGCTCAGCAGCTTGGCGTGATCGGCGGCAAGGGGCCAGGTGAAACCTACAAAGAAAAAATTCGCAGGTATCTCGAAGAAAAAATGCATCAAGCGAAGAAGCACTTAAAAATTTTAGAGCATGCTCGAGAGACCCAGAGAAAACGACGGGTCCGTTCGGGAGTGCCTCAATTTTGCTTGGTGGGCTACACCAATGCGGGAAAGTCGAGCATTCTCAATGTCCTGACAAAAAGCGATGTCCTTGAAGAAGACAAGCTCTTTGCCACGCTGGACACAACAACACGCGAACTTTTTCTTGAGAAGAAGGGAAAGGTTTTGCTTTCCGATACGATCGGATTTATTAGCCAGCTACCTCATCAGTTGATCAACGCATTCCACGCAACGCTTGACGAGCTCAAGTACGCAGATCTTTTGATTCACGTGATCGACATCAGCAACCACGCATGGGAAGATCAGATCGCAACGGTTGAAAAAACTTTGGAAGAAATTGGCGTGCACGATTGCCCGATCCTGAATGTGTTCAACAAGAGCGACAAGCTTTCTGAAAGCCAGATGGATTTTCTTCTTACCGATATCGAACGG
>JABIAA010000077.1 GCA_018656485.1 bacterium
ACCGCTTTTATGTTGAGCTCATCGGTTGTCGCAGTTCCAAGAGTTAAATGCCCCGCAGACTCAAGTGCGAGCAGCCCGCCATCGCTTAATTTGATAGTGCCCTTTCCAGAAAAAGTTGAAGTCGCGGATGTATCCAGAGTCAACTTTGCGGAGTCTGACATCTCGAGAACAGAAGTTTCTACAAAGGTAAAATCTACGCCATCCAAAATCTTCACCGTCCCTTTCCCATTGAAAATCAAAGTTGAGCCGGCTGGAAGTGACACCCCGCTGGATGAACCAATTGTAAGGACAGGTGGAGTTGCAACGTCCTTAAAATTAAATGTCAGGTCGGAACTCGCTTGCAGACTAAGCGTTCCACTTAATGTCATGTTTGCAGAAACGTCAATAATATTTCCGGTTCCATTCACGGTTAACGTGTCATTGCTTTTAAAAGTTGCAGCAGTCGTCGACTGCTCAATTTTAGATCCATTGTTCATTGTCAAAAGAAGTTGATCGCTCGCATTGATTCCAAAGCCAGTTAACTTCCCGGTTTTCTTCAAAGAAATTAAACCGGAAGCACTTCCCATTTTCATCGCGTATTGATATTCGGAAGTTGCAGTTGCAGCAATTGTCTTGAAGGCACCCTCAGGCAATTCAAAGTCGCAGAGGTCGTAATAAACTCCTTCGATGTCCTCGAAGCTAAGATCTTCGGGCGCACGTCGGGGAACCCTTGGCCTCGGAGTAACTCCCGCAGGCCTGTTGCCATGAACTCCATCTTTCTTTTTTCCGTCAGGCTTAGGAATTTCTTTTTGGAATGGAGCATCACCAAATTGTTCACGCTGTTTTATAAGGAAAGCGGTTGTCGGTCGGTTCATCAAACTATGATCAAATGGCGCACGAGTAACAATTCGCGAAATAGCATTTGTCAAAACGCTCTCCAACTCCAAATTACTTGACGAGTCAAAATTCGCAGCGGTCTGCTTAATCGGATAATTTTGGATCGTTATTTTATGCCCGTCAAAATAGGCATTTGAGCCAATGGTAAATGATTCAGCACCTTTGTTGTAAATGTTTACTTCTGGATCGTCGAACATTAATTTCGCACGACCGGCAGTCGTACTCAAAGCCATAAAATTTGTTCCAAACCGAATCGCAGGAATTCCAGAAATTCCACTGAACTGAAAGTGAACCTCATTTTCTTCTGCCGTTCCAAAGAAAAAAAAGCAGTCTAGGTTCACGTTGTTCTTGGAAATTTTTATGACATTGTCACGGCTTTGAGCAGTAATACTGATCGTGATTGCAGCATAGTCGATGTTTAGGATTGTCGTTCCGGCAAGTGTAATGTCGCCAACAACCGTCCGACTCGTCGTAGTTGCTGTCATGTAACGAATTCCAGAAAACTCGATTGCATCAAGTAAAACGGTGTGCGCACCAAGCCTTAAAAGCTTATCGGTTTGGTGGTAGACGTCTGGCTCAAGTTTGAAATGTTTTCGGCCGCCAAGTCCCTTTATTTTGAAAACAACCGCGGTTCCGGAAAGTTCAATCACTCCCTGCGTAAGCGTAACGTCGTCGATCAATTCAAATGAGACATTCGAGCCAATGACAATTTTTGCAGTCTCAGCTAATGAAATTGTGTTTGTCCCAATTCTGCTTAGCGTAATATTTTGAAGCGTCAAAGTTTTGTTGGAATTGACAACCAACTGCGCAGTATCGGGATTCGAAAAAGAAATTCTTCCGCCCTTCCCGTCGAGTGTCATGTCATCAGAAACGGTAATTTTGTCGGACGCTTCGATATCTGAGTTTCTTTCAAGCTCACCACTGGAACTTAAGTTGAAGTCCCCAACGGTCGCAGTTGCACTTGCACCGGCCACAATATATCCGGGACCATACGTTGCACTGTTTCCCCCAAGGCTGATTTCCGATGACGACGAAACTTTTTGAAGTGTCCCGCTCATCAGCGTACTGTTATCCAAATACAAACTCGCTGTCGACGATATCTTTAACGTCGAGTCTTTGCTTTCAAATTCAAAAGTTGCAATTGCCAGATGCGCGACAAGGCACCCGACTAGCACAAGGCTATACCTCATCCTTCTCCCTTTCTTGCTACAACGCACACCACGACTGCGGCATGCTCCAGTTGTCCATCAACTTCAAATGAATGTCGATCCTAGCACACACCGAATCGGAGTTTCGACTTTTTGGGGGTGAAGATTGAAGAAATTTGGATATAAAAATAAATTACGTTTTTATAAAATGATCAGAACGCGAAACTTTTTCCAAGATTTAAACTGGAAAAATGCAACGTTTTTTACACAATAAAAAAACGGGCCGCTTTCGCAGCCCGTCAAATTTTATAGCGTGGTGTTTGTGGTTAGACCCACTCAAGTCTTGAAATTGAGGCTGTGTCGCTCACGCGCTTACCAAGGCTGTAGACACGTGTGTAGCCACCGCGTCTCTCGACATGCGAAGGAGCAATGTCGTTGATGAGTTTGTCGACAGCTTTCGCATCGTTAAAGTTCTTTCTTGAGACGTCTAATGACGTTAAAGTCACGACCCTTGCGAGCGATGGTCACCATCTTTTCAGCCATGCGTTGGACTGCCTTCGCACGAACCCCCAGCCGCTGAAGCACGCCAAACTTGATGATGCGAACAACCATGATTCCCCCTTACAACCCTCCGGTGCAGAAGCGTCATGTTTAATTTCGCATATCTCTATTGATGGCAAATCATTAAGAGCGGTTGTGTCAAAATAAAAAAACGGGCCGCTTCCGCAGCCCGTCAAATTTTATAGCGTGGTATTTGTGGTTAGACCCACTCAAGTCTTGAAATTGAGGCTGTGTCGCTCACGCGCTTACCAAGGCTGTAGACACGTGTGTATCCACCGCGTCGCTCAACATACTTTGGAGCAATATCGTTGATGAGTTTGTCGACAGCTTTTGCATCGTAAGGAAGTTCTTTCTTGAGACGTCTAATAACGTTGAAGTCACGACCCTTGCGAGCGATGGTTACCATCTTTTCAGCCATGCGTTGGACTGCCTTCGCACGAACGGAAGTAGTTTGTAGCATACCGAACTTGATGAGATGGATAACCTGATTTCTCATAACAGCTCTCCGATGAGGAGGCTTCATGTTTAATTTCGCATATCCAGATTGATGCCGGTTCATGGTTATTCCTCTTCTTCGCGATCTTTAATGGCCTTTTTAAGGTCAAGTTCTTTGATGTTCATTCCAAATCTGAGACCAAACGCAGAAAGAATTTCTTTGACCTCTCTCAGCGATTTGCTACCGAAGTTTTTGATTTTGAGAACTTCTTCTTCTGTAAGGTTCACAAGATCAAGAACTGTCTTGATGCCGGCACCAACTAAACAGTTGTGTGCGCGCACCGAGAACTCAAGTTCGTCAATCGACTTCAAGAACAAATCAACTGGAAGTCCTTCTGTTGGACCCTTGCCACTTGGAGCGCTCTCTTCTTTTTCTTTTTCATCAACTTCAGCAGAAATCTGGTTGAACGGAATTTCTGCAGCCCCAAGAAAATGCTCAAACTGAGAACGAAGCAATGATGCTGCGTAGTGAACAATGTCTTTTGGATGCATCGCACCGTTTGTTGTAATGCTCAGGAAAAGTCTATCATGATCGATATTTTCTCCAACACGAGTCTTCTCGATATGGAACTCAACACGCTTTACCGGTGAAAGCATCGCGTCGACGTAAATTCTTCCATCTTGTTGAAGAGTAACTGCTGGATCCCACTGAGCTGGTCTGTAACCTCTGCCTGTTTCAACTGTGAACTCGATGTCGAGCTTTCCGTCTTCCGCTAAGTGTGCAATCACGTGATCCGGATTAAGGATCTCGAGGTGCGAGTCAGCGGTAATCGACTTTGCAGTAACAACTGATTCACCAGACATAGACAATTTCATTGTGCCTGTCTCGCCGGTTGAATTTTTAACGACGATGCCCTTGATGTTCAAAACAAGTTGCAATACATCTTCGACCACTCCGGTGAGTGATGCAAATTCGTTGTTGACTCCGTCTATAACCACGGAAGTAACAGCCGCGCCTTCGACTGACGAAAGCATAATTCTGCGTAATGCGTTCCCAAGAGTGATTCCATAGCCAGGCTCTAACGGCTGAACAACAAGTTCGCCAAAGTAGTCTGATGAGCGGCTTCTGTCCCACTCAATTTTTGGAATCGTTAATGGTTGATAACTTTTCTTCTGCATGTAAAACCCCTACGAAAAGATATTCAGGAAATGTGTCACCCGCCCCATCGAATGTCCCTAGCACACTTATCCAGTACTGCACAGGCTGCGCACACGTTTCCGTAGGCCCTTTATATAATAAACTAACCCTACACTTTTATTTCGAATAGAGCTCTACAATAAGGTGATCTTCGACTTCGTCCGTCATATCTTGACGACCTGGTAGACGGAGAATCACTCCCTCGTGATCTTTTTTCTTGAGCTCGAGCCACTCGGGAACCCTAACCCCGATGTTCATGCGTTTGTCGATCACGTTCTTTACAAAATCTTTCATGTCCAGCGTGGACTGTGTGAAACCAATCACATCATTCTCTGAAACAAAGAACGACGGAGAGTTGACACGGTTGCTGTTAACAGTCACATGACCGTGAACAACCATCTGCCGCGCCTGGCTTCGTGACGTCGCCATCTTCAAGCGATAAACAACATTGTCCAAACGACGCTCTAAAAACGACAGGAGATTATCACCTGTCGCACCCTTACAATGCGAAGAAGTTCTGAAGAAACGTTTGAACGCGCCTTCGCGCATTCCGTACATCCACTTCAAATGTTGCTTTTCCGCAAGTTGTTTTCCGTACTCAGACACTCTGCGCATTGCAGAACGTTTACCATGCTGCCCGGGGGCCGGAAGTTTCTTCTCGATAGCACACTTTGTAGTTCTGCATCGTGAACCTTTGAGAAACAACTTCTTCCCAGCCTGGCGGCATCTCGTACATGTAGAACCAACACAGCTAGCCATTTAAAAACCTTTTTATTCCTGAACCGAAGGCAACAGAATTATCTAACAACAAATTATACTCTACGTTTCTTTGGAGAACGGCAACCGTTGTGTGGAAGCGGTGTCACATCCCGAAGGGTCGACACTGACAAACCAGACGCCTGAAACGCTCTAACAACAGAATCTCTTCCTGAGCCAGGTCCTTGAAGGTTAACTTCTATGACCCGAACACCCATTCCTGTTAATTCTTTAGCCATGTTGGTTGCAACTTGCGTTGCAGCAAACGGCGTTCCTTTTCGAGCACCTTTAAAACCGAGTTGCCCGCAACTTCCCCTTAGGATTACATCACCGTCCGTCGTTGTGACGGAAACAAGTGTGTTATTAAAGGTAGCCCGGACGTGCGCAACTACGTTTTCAACGTTTCTCGTAACACGCTTTTTAGCTTTTCTCTTGTACGCCATAACTTTCTCTCGTTCCTACTCGGGCCCTATTTCTTCTTGTTCTTTTGCGCAGCACCAGGACGCTTAGGTCCTTTGCGCGTGCGAGCATTCGTCTTCGTTCTCTGCCCGCGAACTGGTAGTCCACGTTTGTGGCGAAGCCCCCGGTACGAACCAATTTCCTGCAATCGCTTGATGTTGAGGGTAACTTCTTTACGAAGATCACCTTCCACGACATAGCTCGCGGTCAACTCTTTTTGGATCGCCGCAACATCGTCACGACCAAGATCCTTAACCCTTGTGTCAGGATTAACTTTTAATTTCTTCAGGATTTTTTTCGAAAACGTAAGACCAATACCATAAATGTAGGTAAGGCCAATTTCTATTCGTTTATCCTTCGGAAGATTCACGCCTTCTATACGAGCCATTTAACATCCCTCAAATGGTGATCTCACCAAAATCATCCCTGCCTCTGCTTGTGCCGAGGATTTTTCTTACAAAGTACTCTGACCACGCCAAAACGTCTTACGATTTTGCATGCCAGACAAATCTTTTTAACCGATGTTCTTACTTTCACAATCAACTCCAGCTGTCACTATAAACTATCCGCGATCACGGTACCGTATAATTATTCTGCCCTTGGTCAAGTCGTAAGGAGAAAGTTCCACTGCAACTTTATCTCCTGCAAGCAACCTCACATAATGCATTCTCATTTTTCCTGAGACATGCGCCATGATTTCGTGCCCGCCTTCAAGCTTCACCCGAAACACGGCATTTGGGAGAGCCTTTTCTACAACCCCATCGATCACGATGGCATCTTTTTTCTTTCTCATGCCCCTCAACCGTACGCTTGTTCGTTTCTTGTCAAAACCTCTACCCCATCAATCGTCACGCAGACTGTGTCTTCAACGTGTGCTGCTAGTCCGCCATCTTTGATCTGCACACTCCAACCATCGTCCAAAATTTTTGTCTCTG
>JABIAA010000078.1 GCA_018656485.1 bacterium
CAAGATCGTTAGAAGTAATTACCTCTGCTGGAATGAATATCAGGTCGTTTCCATCAAGCCATAATTTTTTCAGCTTCTTGAGGCTCGTGAATATTTCAGGAGGAATGGATACGATGTTGTTGAGCCGAAGGTTTAGTGTTGTAAGATTCGTAAGTTTGCTGATGTCGTGAGGAATAACTCGCAATTTATTGTTGTAGAGCCCTAAAAATTCCAACGAACCAAGTTCGCTGATTTCTTTGGGGATGTGTGTAATTTTGTTGCAGCACAAGTCGAGAAGTGCAAGGTTTTTTAACTTTGCGATGCTGTACGGAACTGTTGAAATTTTGTTTCTGCTCAAGTCGAGTTGTTCCAATGATGTTAGGTTTCCAATTTCTTTAGGAATCTCTTCAACTTGATTCCAGCTTAGGTCGAGGTTCGTTAAGCAAAAAAGTTCGCAAATGGCATCTGGAAAATTGTCAAATTGGTTGGAACTCATGTCCATAATTTTCAAATTTTTTATTTCTTTTATTTCCTGTGGAACGGATTTGAGGTTGTTGCTTTTAAGCCGAAGTGACTCTAGTTTTTGAAGTTTAAAAAGCACCTCCGGGATTTCTGTGAAATTGTTGTTTTCCAGGTTCAGCTCTCGAAGTTCCTGTAGGTTGATCATTTCAGGTGGGAGGCTGTTGAGTTGTGAGTGACTTATTTTTAATTTTTTTAGATTGGTCATCTGTGTGATTCCCAGTGGGACCGTGTCTCGGAAAGCAAGATCGCTTTGGAATTCCAGTTCCTCAAGGCTATCTAATGCAATAACTTCGCTGGGAAGTGGGACAGATCGTTTTAGTTTAATCTGAAGCGTTTTTAGATTTTTCAGCAACCCGATTTCACTTGGGAATGTGCCAAGTGTTTCCCAGGACAGATCGAGGCTTGTTAGGTTTTTTGCTTCCGCCATATATTTTACGTCTTCTTCGGCTGCCTCTGGTAATGTTCCGTTTTTTATTGTCTCAAAAAATGCATTGCAGACTTCTTTCCCGCAAATTCTCAATTCTCCATTGTCAGGGATCAGTGGGGCCCTACGTGCGTGTGCGGGACTGCAGAAAATCATAGCGCATGCAATTAAAAGATTCTTGTTTGTGATCATTGTGCTTGAACGTCCTCTAAAAATTTGGATCCAAGTAGTGTGTAAAGCCTTGTCTGAGGGGCGACTCCTTGGCACTGTTCTAGAAATCGAATGTCGGTTTCTCTGCATCCCGTGCTGATGATTTCCATTTTTGGTAAATTTTCAAAATGTGGAAGTGTATCTCCTGGGCTATCGAGTGGGTTGCCGTCGAGAATTATTGAGCGTAGCTCCACAAGATTTTCTAGCGACTGTGGAAGTGTTTCGAGCGCATTGTTAGCAAGGTTTAAAATTGTGAGTTTATTCAAAGATCCGATTTCTTTAGGAAGTTCGTAGAGTTGATTGTCTTGTAAAAATATTCTTTCGAGATTCGGAAGATGAGCAATCGCTGGAGAAAGTTCCTGGAGGTGAATTCCTGACATGTCTAAAATTTGTGCGGGCTCCATCTGTGCACGATAGTTCTTACTGAGTGCAAGTACAATTTGGAACAGAATTGCCTGACATTCTGACGTACATTTGATCGAGTACATGTTTTTCGCCTTGCAAAAGTTATCTGGATATGTTGAGTGTTGAAGTTCTGGGAGAGTGACCCCATCAAAAAATTCGATACACCTAATTCCAGTCATTTTTTGTTGTCCGTAGTATCTGAGTTTTTGTTTGTGCGTGAGTGTTGTGAGCAAAAGTTGTGCATTGGCGGGATGGTCAAGAAAAAGAATTCCATTTTCGTCTGGACTTGGTACAGGTAGGTTGTCTGGGATTTTGTAATCCCCGGAGTAGTGGCTTTCTGGCGAAGTATATTTCATCTGATGTTTTGCATAGACTTCCAATGATTTGTTTTCCTTCAATTTTCTAGGAAGGGTTAGAAGGTGATTGTCTTCTGCAAAAATTTTACATGGGGTTTTTAAATGTCCGATACCACTGTGAATTGATGTGAGTTTGTTGTTTCTCACATATAACTCTCGTAGGTTTGTAAGGTTGCCAATTGTAGCTGGAAGTTTTGTGAGTTTGTTGTGTCCCACGGATAACTCTCGGAGGTTTATTAGGTTGCCGATTGTGTGTGGAAGGGATGTCAAATTGTTAAAGTAAATGCCGAGCTCTTGTAGATTTATTAGATAATCGATTTCATTCGGTAAAGTTGTGAGATGGTTTCCAGACAGATCTAATTTTTCAAGACTCGGATGATTTTCTGTTGGCGCAGGAATGGAAGTAAGCCAGTTGCCATTTAGTTCCAACGATTTCAGTTTTTTTAGTTTCCAAATTTCTGGCGGAATTGCAGTAAATTTGCATCGGGCAAGATCCAGAACTTCCAAGTTTTGAAGGTTTGCAATCTCTGGCGGAATGATGTTTCTTATTGGACAGAAGCTTATATTAAGTTCTTTTAGGGCAAGGAGGCTGCACACACAAATTGGAAATTTCCCAATGGCTTTTTGATTTAGCGTGATTGTTTCGCTCAAGTTCAAAACTTCCAATTTTTGTAGATTTTCGATTTCTTTTGGAAGAACAATATTATAATTTTTTCTAAGATTTAATTTGACCAAATTTTCGAGATTGCCAATTTCTGGGGGAAGTGTTTTTAATTTGCTGCAGAAGAGGTCCAAAGATTCTAATTTTTTGAGCAATCCAATTTCAGGTGGAAGTTCCCGAATTTTATTCCCATCTGCGAAAGAGCAATGCAGCGAGGTTATTTTTTTCGCTGCCTCAAAGTAGGCTTTGTCTTCCTTGGATGCATCTTCTTGTATTCCACTTCTAATTTTGTCGAAGAATTCATCACATCCTTTTTGCCCTGTGATTTGTGCATGTCTGTTGGAAATATAGTGTCTTTTCGTTGCACGTGCGGTGCTGCAGAAAATTAATGCAACGAATAAAAAGATGTTCTTGTTTGTGATCATTGTGCTTGAACTTCCTCTAAAAATTTGGATCCAAGTAGTGTGTAAAGCCTTGTCTGAGGGGCGACTCCGTGGCATTGTTCTAGAAATCGAATGTCGGTTTCTTTGCATCCCGTGCTGATGATTTCCATCTCTGGTAAATTTTCAAAGTGTGGGAGTGGTCTTGGACCGTCGAGTGGGTTGCCATCGAGAATTATTGAGCGGAGCTCCACAAGGTTTTCTAGCGACTGCGGAAGTGTTTCGAGCGCATTGTTAGCAAGGTTTAAAATTGTGAGTTTTTCTAGAGATCCGATTTCATCAGGAAGTTTGTAGAGTTGGTTGTCTTGCAAAAAGATTCGTTCCAGGTTTGGAAGATGAACAATCGCTGGCGAAAGTTCCTGGAGGTAGAGTCCTTCCATGTCCAAAATTTGCACGGGTACCATTTGTTTTTTGTAGCTTTCGTTAAGGACGAGTTCGATTTGAAACCGGATTGCCTGCTCCTCGGATGTGAATTTAAGCGAGTACATTTTTTTGGTTCTTCCAAATAGATTGCTGCAACATTTAAAGTGTTGGAGTTTGGGAAGATGAACCCCGTCAAAAAATTCTGTACCATTAGTCCTTTTGGTGTGTAGCAATATTTGCTCTGAAAACCGAGGATAACTGGTGAGCAGATTCAACAGAGTTTGTGCGCTTGTTGGATGATTCAGGGTAATAATTCCATCTTTGTCCGGTCTTGGGATTGGGATATGGTCTTGGGCATCGTAATTTGACTTCCAGGAATTTGGTTTCTTGTACTTCCGTTGGCTTCTTGGATTTTCATCAAGCCACAATCTTTTTTCTTTATCCATCAATTCTTTCTGAACGAATAGCAAGTAATTGCGATCGTACGAAAGCTCAGAGAGTTTTTTTAGACGCCCAACATTTCTGTGAATAGATGTTAGCTCACAGTGTGAAACATTTAGCGTTTTTAAGTTTTGAAGATTAACAATTTCGGCAGGGATGTGTTTGATTTTGTTTGAGCTTATATTCAATTCTTTGAGGTTTCGGAGATGACACACAGCTAATGGAAATTCTTCAAGGCCGATTTCTTCCAAGTTTAAATATTTAAGGCTTTGCAGTTTTTCAAATTCTTCTGGAAGAACAATGTTGCTGTTTCTGCCAAGATCTAATATGACCAAATTTTCTAAATTGACAATTTCTTTTGGGAGGGTGCGAAACTCGTTAGATCTCAGTTTTAGTGATTTTAGCTTCTTAAGTCGTGCAATTTCTGGCGGAAGCTCTTTTATGTGGCAGTAGCTGAGATCGAGTTCCTCTAAGTTTTCCAGCACGCAAATCTCTGGTGGAATTGGTTCGAATTTTCTTTCGAATGGGAACATTCCAAGAGAATCGCGAAATGGGCCACAACAGTCAAGTTCCCGAATCTTTTTTGCTTTTTCGAGATATTCTTTGTCGGAAGGTGATGCGTCTGGCAGCATTCCATTTTTAATTTTTCTAAAAAATGCATTCAAGTCTTGCTCTTCCCAAATTCTCATTATTTTCTTTTGGTAATAGATTCCGCTCCTTGGAAATTCTGGAGCAAAATCGAAAAATGCATGTGTGGTGCTGCAGAAAATGAGTGTGACAAATAAAAAGATGTTCTTTTTTATGATTGTGCTTCCCCGGTTTTAACGATATTTGTTTCTAGAAGCTTTCTGAGCCGTGGCAACTTTTCTTCTTCGCATTGATTCCACAGTCGCGTCAAAGCATCGCCGTCGCCCGTGATGATCTCCATCTTTGGAAGATTTTCAAGATGTGGGAGTGGGGCGGGACGATCGAGCGGGTTGCCATCGAGAATGATTGAGCGGAGTTCCACAAGATTTTCTAGCGACTGTGGAAGTGTTTCAAGCAAGTTGTTTGCAAGGTTTAAAATCGTA
>JABIAA010000079.1 GCA_018656485.1 bacterium
CTGTTATCAAGTTCCAAAACATTATGAGAAGGCTAAACATGCAAAGTTCCGCAGTGTGCGTATCAGCAACATCGTAGGCAAAATTCGCACAACCGCGCACAGCTCTCGGAACGCTTAACTCACCACAAGGCGCCAAGGTCAAACCCTTTGAAAGTGCTACAAGGTTTTCATTCCCAAGCATTCTGACTTTTTGGCTGCAAGCAGCTTTCACAAGCGCCTTGCACCCTTCTTTTCCGGTCCTAGAAATTTGTTTCACAATTTTTGAGAGAATCGATTTAATTTCCCCACCCTTGCAAAGACGATCGCAAAATTCCGCCTCAAGGCATGACACCAGCGCTTCACTGTCTGAAGCATATATGTAACCATCTATTTCGTGAGCAACCCAAATCAACACAACAGAAATCACAAAGACAACCGACAGAAAAACTCCCCACTGCCCATGTAAATTGTATGTATCCGTCTGCATCTTCACAGCAAAGACCATGCTACCCCAAACAAGAAGGTTGCGAATCGCACCACAAACACGCTCACGGGTTGTTCCGCCAAATTCACCGCGATGCGAATCGCGAACAACAATTTTTAATTCTGAAAAAAGTTCATCCATTTCTTTTTCGCTCAATGATCTAATGGCTTCCGAAAAATTGAGAAACCATTTTCCACCCTTTTCCGTAGCATATCCACACATCTCTTTTGTAAAATCTGCGCGGGAACCTGCTGCTCCACGAACGACATTCGAAACCATCTGAACAAATTTGTTCCCATTAGAATGTGATTTTCCGTTTCCGTTTCGCATCATTGCATTGGAAGAAGTTGAAAATAAAATGCAAAAAAATACCGTGAAAAAATACGTATTTTTTTTGAAACTGAGAAACGAAAATTTCATTTAGATCTCCACCAATCTTAGGACCAAAACACGTAGGAAACAAAATGATGGCACAACGAAAAAATATTACAACCAAATAAGAAATTCTTGTTACCGAAACTGCGACTCAAAGTTGCTCTTAAGCGCACCGACAAGTCCTCTCGCAACCCAAATAAGCCATAGAACTATAATCACACCAGCAAATACCCCGAAATGTGACTGAACACCGCCAAGATCTTTGTTATAGTAAGCTGCGCGCCGATCCTTTTTAGACTCCAAAACAGCCTGCGCCAGAGGCAACAGGCTTTCACCTTCCACTCCACTGTGTCGCTGAAGAACTGTACAGACTTCATGCCACAGCTCAGGATTGCTTTTTATTCTGCTAACAAATCTTTTAACATCTTCAGCGTCCAGTTCTCCAAATTTTTTTGATGCCGCAATCCAAAGTTTTACAAAATCGCCGTGGTCCAAGTTGTATAGATCTCCAACTTCCAATCGCAAAAACTTGAGAATGTTGTCGGATAACCGATCAACTATATCGCCAACAATGTGAACATCTGTCGCCAACAATGAAACCATTTGCGCGACACGATCGAAATCCTGCGGACGAATTACATCCCGCGGCCCAGCAGCACCTCCAAAGCCTTCTCCAGCACCAACATCAAAACATGAAATCACACACGCAAAACACGGGAGCAGCAAAAAAACTTTTCTCATGACACACCAAAACTTTTCAAAGGCGAATGGCCCTTCCAAGGTAGCGCATCTTCAATTTTTTTAAACTAGGACAACGTGGTGTTGTGATATTGGTGGTGAGGCTTGTGATCTATAATCTCAAAGCACGAAAAAACCATCGCGGCAACCGCAATGATGATAATGATAATTGCAACCCCCCTTTGCATTCCACGAGCACAACAGCCAGGCGGAACATAATTTTCTTGAACATGATCAATTGCATTTCGCAACAAAATATCACCCTGCAGATCTGGATACATTTCCGCAATTTGCTCAAAAAGTTCCGGCGATTCTCTCCGAATAAACATAATCATTTCATTCACTGCTTCTGCGTCAACTTGTTCGAATCTTTGAAAGCCGCCCCGCTCTTCGCGGATATTTTCAAGCCGCACAAAATCACCCCAGTGCGGCAGAAGCCGCCTCTGGCGAGCGGAACTTTTCAACCGATTTAGGTGCATGCGAATGTCTGCCAAAATATTTCCAATTCCATCCCGATCGCCAGGATCCCTCTGACAAAGACACAAAAAATCTGCTAGCTTGTCTCGCAATGTACCACGCGAACAACTCGCAACAGGAAGACCAACTTCAGGAGGATTTCTAAACTGAACGGCTCCATACGAAGTTTGTCCCACCGCAAGCGGTTTCCCCTCGTCATTCTCACCATTAACCATCGCAAAATTATTCTGCACAATGAATATTGTGGACAACAGGAAACAGACACATTTAAAAAATTTATTTCGCCGAAAAAACATCATACCACTGCCTCCGCCAAGCC